>JAPUGI010000030.1 GCA_027292925.1 Gammaproteobacteria bacterium | reverse complement strand
CGTCGAAAGTCGAGTTTGATTGATTCGTCTTTACCGGAGTGAGCAGGCGATCGAGCATTGAGATGGCGGTGCTGAGAACTAACCCCCATGCAATCCATGGGAAATAGGACTCGGGAATGATAGTGATGTGCAGTGCATGTTGCATGACAGGTAATACCCCAAGCACAAAATAGGCGATTCCATTGTAACGTCCGATGTGGCTGGTTCTTAGGGGCTGTCCAGAAAGGGCGCGTGAGTCAAATGTGTACTGCAGGAAGGCAGCAATCACGAAACAGGGCAGGGCGATGGTCACCAGTGCTTGCTCCGCTAGCGCAAATAGCAGTATTGCAACAAAGAATGCATCGCTGGAATGATCCAACAGACCACCCAGTGCCGTGATTTGGTCGCGCACCCTGGCGATGTAACCATCTAAGATGTCGGTCCCGATGGTAATCCACAAAACGATTGCTGCGAGTATCCACTCCTCCGACAAGACGAGATATGCCATCGGAAACGCCAGGAAATACCTGGAGCAGCTCAGAAGATTTGGCAATGTGACGTTATTGATAGGCTAACGCTTTGAAAGGGTATTTCATCCATAATAAAGGGCAGTTTGATTCCTTACCACAAATAGAAGCAGATCAGGGGCGTCTAAGTTGAGAATACTTGTCACCGGTGCCAATGGGCATCTGGGTAGGCGTTTGGTTGAACGATTGGCGCACGACCATGACGTTATCGCGGTTGTACGTTCACAGCGAGCACTTCAGATCTTGTCCGATTTCCGCTGCCAGTCACAGATCGTCGATTACACAGACAGTGCTGGGCTGTCCGCGGCTGCGCGGGATTGTGATTGTGCCGTGCATCTTGTCGGAATCATCAAGAGAACTGGAAATAATACCTACACCCAGGCACATGAGCTACCTTGCGCCGCGCTCGCACTGGCGGCTGAGAAAGCAGGGCTCAAGCGGATTGTTGCTTTAAGCATTTTGGGTAGCAACGCTGAGTCAGCCAATGGTTGCTTTGCATCCAGGGGCATTTCTGAAAATATACTTCTTCGAGGATCGGTGCCTGTTACCATTTTAAGAGTGCCCATGGTACTTGGAGAAAATGATTTTGCATCGAAGTCATTGCAAGACAAGGCAAAAAGCAGAATCGCGTTTACTTTTAGGGCAGCTAGCATTGAGCAACCCATTTATGCGGGCGACGTGGTTAATGCAATTTGCGCACTAGTCGAAAATCCTGTGGAAGATGAAGTTCTGGAACTCGCAGGGCCGGAATCCTTGTCAAGAAGACAGTTGATTCAACGAAGCGGTACAATCATGGGCACGCAACCGTTGATACTATCGATGCCGGTTTTTTTAGGTAAATGGATGGGCCGAGTGCTTGATCTCATGATGTCTTCACCGCCTGTTACCGGAGACATGATCGGTTTGCTGGATCATGATGACGATATAGATTCAATTGAGGTTGCTGAAAAACTGGGAATTGAACTCACCTCTTTGGATGTAGTCCTGGCCAGGGTAACCTTGTAGATTCCGAATCGTCTAGCGCGACCCGGTCGGACCGCTGCTTTTGCAGGAATGCTTCGTAGTTTTGCGATACTATTGGCGCACTTATATGGCTAAAACATGACCACTGCGACAATGTTCAAAGTCGAACCGATTGAGGCAACCTTCGGTGCAGTCCTGACCGATATCAATCTTGCGGGAATTGACGACGCCTCGTTCACTGAGCTTTATGCTACATGGCTCGAGTACGCTTTACTGATCTTTCCGGAGCAGCATCTCAGCAACGAAGAACAAGTCGAGTTTGCCAGGCGGTTTGGTGATCTCGAATTCGATCTTGTACCCTTAAGTAATGTACGGGCGGATGGGTCAGTTCGTGACGACAATGGGAACGACGACGTCATAAAAGTGTTAAAGGGTAATATGGGCTGGCACTGCGATAGCACCTATATGCCAGTTCAAGCCAAAGGTTCCGTGTTCACGGCCCACGTCCTTCCGCCAACGGGAGGGGAAACCGGGTGGGCTGACATGCGTGCCGGTTATGAGGTGCTGGACGAGAAAATGAAAGTCCGGATTAGTGACCTTTCTGCGTACCATTCATTGTATTACAGTCAAGCGAAAATGGGTCACATACCGAAGGAAGGTAGCTCCTATAAAGGATACGGCTTCAACAACCAGGACCCACCAGTGCGACCTCTGGTAAAAGTCCATCCTGAGACAGGAAGACCTTCTCTTCTGATAGGTCGCCATGCCTACGGAATACCCGGGATGGATTCTGACGAGTCTGAACAATTACTACAGGAACTTGTCGACAAAGCCTGTCAAGCGCCGCGTATTTATCACCACACCTGGTCAACCGGTGATGCGGTCCTGTGGGATAATCGATGTCTGCTTCATCAAGCCTGCCCCTGGGATATGAAAGAACCAAGGATCATGTACCACGCCCGGATTGCCGGTGACCCATTGAGCGAATTTGCCGCACCGGATCCCCATTGACGATGGAATTCGGCGTTCAAGTAAATGTTTACCGTACCAGTTGGGAAGCAGTCCACCGAACAGTGCAAGCCATGGAGACGGGCAAATGGGACAGTGTCTGGTTTGCAGATCACTTCATTCCTCCAGGCGCTGACCGGGAGGCCGAAGCACTAACTGCATTTGAGGGACTGACTGCCATTGGCACAGTTGCTGGTATGACTGAAAAGCTGCGACTGGGTAATCTCGTTCTTGGAAATACTTACCGCAATCCTGCCCACGTGGCTAAGATTGCCGGGACAATTGATACCGTGAGTGGAGGTCGATTTACGCTGGCCCTTGGGGCCGGTTGGTATCAGCGGGAACACAAAGCCTATGGTTGGGACTTTCCATCCATGAAAGAGCGACAGGATCGTTTTGAGGAAGCCTGCGAACTCATCCGATTATTAATCCGAAGCGATGATCCCGTGGACTTCCATGGCAATTACTACCAGTTGGATCAGGCTATTCTTTCTCCATCCAGTCATGGTGAACCTATTCCTATTATGGTGGGGGGAACTGGCGAAAAACGAACCCTGCGTACTCTAGCAAGACACGGAGATGTCATGAATCTCGATGGTTGGGCAGGTGGTGGAATGGCATTGGAGTACTATCAGCACAAAGCCAGCGTGCTGGAAAAACACTGCGAGGAGGCGGACAGAGATCCCGGCGAAATCAGACGCACCCTTCTGATGCCGTGCTATCTAACCGAAAACGAGAAATTGATTAACAGAGCTGTGAAAAACCTCGGTCCCGGGACGGTAGCGGGTTCAAAGCAATATGTAATTGATCGCATCAGTGAATTTCAGGAGGCTGGCATTGCAGAGATTATTTTTGGTGGGATACCTTCGGGTGACCTGGACCGTTTACAGCAATTCGAAGCTGAAATATTGAGCGCTTTTTAATGGAGGATTTGATGGAAGTTACACCAGCAAAAGCCGGTTTGTCTGCGGACAGGCTCGCGTGGATTACAGATCATATCAACAGGAATTACATCGATAATAAAAAAATATCGGGTTGCCAGGTGCTTGTGTCAAGGCACGGTTATCCGGCCTATTTCAAATCTTTTGGCGAGATGGATATCGAACGCGGTAAACCCATGTTGGATGACACCATCTTTCGAATCTATTCCATGAGTAAGCCCATCACCTCTGTCGCTCTCATGCAGTTGTATGAAAAGGGGTATTTTCAACTAAATGATCCCGTGTCGCGTGTAATCCCGGAATGGAAGAATCACCGGGTTTATGTATCTGGTGAAGGTGAGGGGATGCAGACCAAAGAACCTGATCAGCCAATGACTTTCAGGCATGTATTGAGCCATAGCGGTGGCTTGACCTATGGCGCCACTCAGCATCCGGTTGACATGGTCTACAAAAATTTGAAGGTTTCCAGCCGCAGGGAAGAAACGCTTCGCACCTTTGTAGAGAAGTTAGCTAGTGTGCCTCTCCGGTACGATCCGGGACAGCGTTGGATGTATTCATTGTCTACGGATGTTTGTGGCTACCTTGTGGAAACAATCTCCGGTCAGCCATTTGACGAATATTTGCAGGCGAATATATTCCAGCCCCTTGGGATGTCAGATACTTCATTTTCTGTCGATAAGTCCAATATCCCGCGGTTTGCAGCAAATTATCTTCGCAATCCCGACAAAACTCTGAAATTAATCGATGACCCTGAGAAAAGTACCTATTTGAAGAAACCCAGTTTTTTCTCCGGTGGTGGCGGGCTTACCAGTACGATCGCTGATTATTCCCGATTCTGTGAGATGCTAAGGCGGTGCGGTACGCATCATGGTCATCGAATTCTGGGGTCCAGGACACTTGAGTTGATGACTCGCAATCACCTGTTGGATGGGAAGGACCTCACACAGATGGCGTTAGGCAGATTTTCTGAAACAGCCTATGAAGGTGTTGGTTTTGGTTTGGGTTTTGCCATGACGCTCGATGAAGTTGAAGCGGGAACTATAGGTCACTCTGATTATTATTGGGGTGGCGCTGCTTCGACCATCTTCTGGATCGATCCCATAGAGGATCTTTTTGTAATATTCATGACCCAGCTAATGCCGTCAGCGACTTTCAATTTCCGTGGCCAGTTAAAGAATATTGTTTATTCATCCATAATCGATTGAAACCACAAGGCATGAATTAAAGTTAGGATGCCAGGATTCAACCGGCACCGGTTATCACTAACAAGCGAGGGCAGCTAGCGGCAAATTCTTCAAGTGAATTCATTGATTGTATTCATAGACCACGCCATCCTCTGGTTTCCCCAGATTCCAGAGTTGTGATGTCAGACCCACAAGCGTAACCACCAGAAGCATTAATATGGAGGCGATTGTCAGTGCCAGGACGGGTCCGAACCATTCAGCTAGATATCCGCTAAAAATTGCACCGATAGTACCCGAACCCATAAATGAAAATGAATAGAACGCCATCATTCTTGCTCGCTGATCTACTGGAGCCTGTTCCTGCATAATTGTTCGTGACATGGTCATGGCAATTCCACCACAGAGTCCCCAGCAAAATACAGAAATCATCAGTGCCGGGAGCCCCAAACCTAAACCTGCAGACGCCAGCGCGCACGCGCCAATTCCTTGTGATAACAACAATGCCCGTCCCTGCCGGTGAATATCGCCGAATTTCAGTAGCAGGAATATGGTTATCACCAGGCCCATGGCATTGCCTGCAGTCATTGATGATAACTCCCGTGATGACCCATCATAGAGTTCCCTGACGAGTAGGGGCAAAGTGACCAAGTATGAACCCATAAAGAAAATACCCATTGCGCAGTTCTGTAGAACCACCATGCGCATGGGTGGTGATGCTTTTACGGTGCGAAAACCCTCGATAATTGAGGTCCTAATTTGTTCAAGAAGATGATGGTCTTTGTGGGCAGTTGATGGGTAAAAGGGAACATCCAGGTTATGGAACGCCACCGCGCCCAGTAGCAAGGCGCCAGCCTGTATCAGAAGAATGAATACGGCACCGGTCTGGTCAGCGAAAGAGGCAGTGATGAAACCCAGCATCTGCACACTGAATTGAACCATACTCACCTGCACGACTTTTCTTTGTATGTGGCCATCCGCCACCAGGGCCAGCAGGCCATCTCTTGCGGGTGTCACCAGGGACTGGGCACAACCCATCATGACGGCAAACACAATCATTGTTCCGTAACTGAAATGATCTGTAACGATCATGACGGTGAGGAAGAGGGGAGCCGAAGCAGCCGCGAGCTGACCGTAAAATGCGACTCGGCGACCTCCGTATTGATCTGCGAGGCTACCGCCAACCAGCATGAGGACAATTGCTGGTGCAAGAAAGCACATTTGCGCGAAGCCCACCCTGTCCGGGGATTCGTGCAGTAGGATAGTCACCAGCCAGGCAAACGTAACCGTCTGGATTCCGTAGGCAAAAAACCAGCTGCCAGTGCCGAGAAAGTAGGCGTGTAATGGTTTCATTGTTTCCCTTAACAGCACAAACCAATGCGCTTGTCGTCGAGAAGCAAATCGCATAGTGTAGGTTATGAATACGCTGGCCGACCAGCGCCACTGCATTATAACGCTATTTAGAAAAATCGAAGGTTCTTAGCCATTACTGAACTCACAGGAGATGATGAATTATTCCCGGTCCAGGCAACCCCCGGGCTGACGCACACTCGCCTGTTGACCTGGCTTGACCGCACGGGAATGCCAGCCTGGTTTCTTGGCGTTGCCTGTTTTATTTTCTTGACTCTGCTTGCTTTTGTGATGCTGATCATCCTGCGCATCCCTGACCCGGATATATATCGTAACAGCGTCGCCTTTATTGCAATTGTTAGTTTCTTACTGACGTTTTATTTTCGAATGGGACGTGGCTGGCATGAGGATGTACTCAAGTTTCTTGAATTTGATTCAAAACTCGTATCAAGCCTGGAATTGCTGGAACCGAGTCGGAAAATTGTAGTTTTTGAATTATTCCTGGCTGCTATTTCAGCTTACGTAAATATAACGGTCGGTGCCTTCCCCGATTTCAGTTCGCCAATGTTCGTGGCGACGATATCCCTATTCCTTTTTCTTCAATACGCGACCGCTATCTTCTGCATGGACATTGTATGTAGGCAGCTGGCGGCACTAATTCAGATTGTAAAAATAATTCGAATTGATTTGCTGGAGACAGAATTCTATTCATCCCTTGCCAATGCCATGCTTCGTTTCGTGGGTTTGTACATCTTTGGCCTTTGCGTTATTACAATGAGTTTCCTTGTGTTTACCGAGGGTGAAGATGATGCGCCCCGGATGTTAATAATCATGATGCCATGGTATTTACCAGGGATGGTGCTAATGGGCGTATACCTCGTGCCATATAACATTTTCAGGAAACGAATCGGTGTGGTCAAAGCCCTTGAGCTGAACAGGGTGGCTGAGGCGTTAAAAGGTAATAGGGAATTGCTATCGGATTCTCTGATAAGTGATGACACGGATAAGCTGACAACCATTGATTTGTTGTACTACCAGGAACTGATACGCAATATTCGTGAATGGCCTTTCACTAATCGCATCCGCAGGCTTGTATTATTCGGCGTCCTGCCGCCGTTAACCTGGGTAATTGCGGCCTTTGTCGAAATTATGATTGAAGGTGCACTGTAGATCCCATGTCGTAATTCATCAGGAACGCTTCACTAGCGTCTCTTTGACAAACACTGCCATCATCAGAATGCCGATTAAACCAAGACTTGCGGTGACGCTAAGCGCGGTTGCCAGCAGAAAGGTGTTTGCGATGTAACCCATGAACAAGGGTCCGGCGAAGGATCCGGAATCGCCCATCAAACGCCAGACGCCAAGAAATTCCCCTCTTTCGTGGGGCGGAGCGAAGTCTGCCCCAAGCGTCATATTGATCCCGCTACCCAGGCCATTTCCCAGGCCAACTACCATCGCAACCAGTACCAGGGTCGAAAAGTTCGTCGTATATGGAACCAGGAAAATACCGAATGACAATAAGGTCAGACATGCAATTGCTGCATATCGGCGCCCCCAGTTGTCCATGATGTAACCCGCTGCAGGAAACATTGTCATATCAATGGCGGCGGCAGTTCCCATAATCAGGCCGATATCAGATGCATCCAGACTTAAGGATTCTCCCCAGAGCGGAATGAGCAGTTGTCTTCCCGATCGCAACACTGTCAGGAACAATACGGCAACGCCAGCAGTCGCAAAAACCCGAAGGTGTGTCCCCAGGATATGGGGGACAAGTTTTACGATGTTCGGGGAATCGTCATGATGACCTTTCTTATTTCTCGGAATAAAGAAAATTACCATGAAGAAGGCAGCAGCAGCGATGATGCTGACGCCAAGGAAAACGAACTCGAATCCGAATTGCACGGCCACTATACCGCTAGTCACGGGACCAATCAGATTCCCCAGTCGTTGTAACCCGGCCATAGTGGATATTGCTTTGCCACGCTGGTAGGCGGGAATTGCTTCGCTAATGTGGGTAAGTCTGGCAATCAGCCAGGTAGCCATGGACCCGCCGAACAGAAACGCGGCGGCAGCCAACTCAGTGGGGGAAGTTGCCTGGCTTGCGAGCCCACCTGTGACCACCATCAGACAAACACCCACCAGCATCGTATATTTATCGCCGAGCCTGGCTGCTGCATATCCCGCCGGGACATCCATCACCATGTTGCCAAGCCCGCGCAACGAGAATACCAGTGCTGCAACACCTGCATTTGCGCCAAGATCCAGGGCGAATAAGGGAATAACGAGCAGAACGCTACCCTGGCATATAGACATAAAAAATGAGGGGAGGTAGACCGAGAACAACAGGGAGCGATACATCTCCCAGGTGGTCATTTCCCTTAGCATTTTTTTTCCATGTCATGAAGTTATAACCTGAAAAATACTGGCTGGCAACGTGAACACTTCCACGGTATTGTTTCGCCTGTTCTATTCAGGAAGAGGCAGGCTGACAGATGCAATGTCCTAAGTGCTACGGTGAAATGAATAAGGTGCGTGATGATCCAGTCAGAATTGATCAATGTAGTGAATGTCATGGCTTATATTTTGACCAGCTGGACCGCGAAATTTTGGAAGCAATCGGAAGTGATAGCGCAATAGACAGTGGTAATGAAGAGCTTGGTGCCGAGTACAACGAAATGGTTTACGTGGATTGTCCCAAGTGCGACAAGATGATGGAGCAGCGACTGACCGATGATCCCGTTCACATACGTTTTGAATTGTGCCTGTCCTGCCACGCTACCTTCCTCGATGCTGGCGAATTTCGCCAGTATCTGTCCGAAGATTACATCGAAGGTTTCAGGGCCTTGTTACCCGGCGAATAGATCAGAGGTTCCTTGATTCAATGCTTAAGTTCGCCCGGATTTACTTGATTCCTGGCGCAGTCCTGCAATCAGTCATGATAGGCGGCGGCTATGGCACGGGCAGGGAAGTGGTTGAGTATTTTTCCAACTATGGTACCCGTGGCGGTGTATTCGCGATCATTACAGCGGCGTTAAGCATCGCGGTCGTGTTCGCGCTCTCTCTGGAAATCTCGCGAGTTTTCAAGGTCTACGATTACCGTAATTTTTTTAAAATATTACTCGGCAGGTTCTGGTTTCTCTATGAAATACTCGGCGTGCTGCTATTCATGCTGGTGATCGCAGTGATCGCTTCTGCAGCTGGACAGATTCTGCATGCCGAACTTGAAATACCACCCTATATGGGGATTGTGATTATGCTTTTCGCAGTAGTGGTTCTCACTTTTTATGGCCGCAACCTTGTCGTGCTGGTACTGGCCTATTGGAGTGTGTTTCTTTATGGCGTGTTTATCACCTATATTGCCGCTGTATTTCTTGTATTCGGGGATTCTTTTACAAACCAGGAAAGCACCATCAAACCCGGTTGGTTCACCAGCGGTATGCAATATTCTTTTTATAACGTTACTGCCATTCCAATTATTCTATATGCCGCCAGGGCGATTGAATCCAGACGGCAAGCACTTCTCGCAGGTATGGCTGGTGCCGCTATCGCAATCATTCCGGCGTTGATGTTGCATGTCAGTTTCGTTACCCAATTCCCCACCATACTCAACGCCGAGTTACCCGTTTATGACGTATTCCTGAGGCTCGATCTGGGCTGGCTGAAATTTCTTTACCTGATTGTACTGTTCGGTACTTTTATTGAAACGGGCGCGGGAACCATCCAGGGTTTTGTTGAGCGTCTCGATGGCTGGTGGATGGACAGAACCGGGGAAACACTCAGTCCGAAGATTCATGCATTGGTTGCGGGCATCATGGTTGCGCTAGCCGCTTCGTTGGCTCAGTTGGGTATCGTGGCTTTGATCGCTGAGGGATATGGGACGCTTGCGTGGGGGTTCTTAGCCGTGTACATCATTCCATTGATAACAATAGGAATCTGGCGCTTGTTTAAGCACGGGGCCGAACCAGAGGCTGTGGGGTCAGAGTAAAGTGCCAGAGTAAACGTTTCCTTTGACTCTTTAGTCTGACCCCATATCGAATTGAACCCCCTGGGCAAGTGGCAGTTCAGACGAATAATTTATTGTGCAGGTGCTTCTGCGCATATAGCCTTTCCATGCGTCAGAGCCAGATTCCCTACCGCCTCCGGTTTCCTTTTCGCCACCAAAAGCGCCGCCAATTTCCGCGCCACTGGTGCCGATGTTCACGTTAGCAATACCACAGTCGCTGCCGACCGCTGAAGTGAATAGCTCCGCCTCTCGGATGTCGTTGGTAAAAATTGATGATGACAACCCCTGCTGCACATCATTGTTCGCGTGAATAGCATCTCTTACATCGGAATATTTGAACAGGTAGAGAATGGGAGCGAAGGTTTCTTTTTGAATATTCTTCACACTTTCAGGCATCTCCACCAGAGCGGGTTGGACATAGTAGCCACCAGCACAATCGGCGACCTCAAATCTCTCTCCACCATGTGTGATGGCACCATTTGCCCTGGCTTCTTTAAGAGCTTCCTGCATCATATCGAAAGCCGCCTTATCGATGAGAGGTCCTACCAGGGTATTTGAATCCAGCGGATTTGCAATCGTCACACTCGCATAAGCCTTCTTTAATCTCGAGGTAAGGTCATCGTATACCGACTCGTGAATGAAAATGCGCCGGGTTGTGGTGCAACGTTGACCAGCAGTACCCACCGCGCCAAACACGATGCCTGTTACCGCCATATCCAGATCCGCAGTCGGGCAAACTGTTATCGCGTTATTCCCACCCAATTCGAGAATTGTGCGTCCCATTCTTGCGGCAACCTTCGGGGCAACAATTTTGCCCATTGCACAGCTACCCGTGGCACTGATGACAGGTACGCGCGTGTCTTCAACAAGTTGCATACCAACAGTTGCATCTCCTATTAGAATCTGAACCAGGTGTGCAGGGGCTTCGCCGAATTCAGCGACAGCCTCTGCAAAGATGACCTCACACGCGAGAGCGGTCAGGGGCGCTTTTTCAGAGGGCTTCCAGATAACTGTATCTCCACAGACGATTGCGAGCGCCGTATTCCAGGCCCACACTGCTACGGGAAAATTGAATGCTGATATGACCCCGACGGGACCAAGAGGATGCCAGTACTCCAGCATCTTGTGCTCAAAGCGCTCCGAGACGATGGTGAGCCCATAAAGCTGGCGCGACAAACCAACAGCAAAGTCACAGATATCAATCATTTCCTGAACTTCACCCAGTCCTTCCTGCAAAATCTTGCCACATTCCAATGTCACAAGTTCACCCAGGTCGTCTTTGTGATGGCGAAGTTTTTCACCAAAGATTCGGATGAGCTCACCTCGTTTTGGTGCGGGTACCGATCGCCAGGTGCCGAAAGCCGTGACGGAATTATCGATCACTGTTTCAACTTCTTTCCTGGTGTGCAAAGTCACGCGACCAAGGGTGCTGCCATCAATGGGACTCATTACAGTTAGGTCTCCAGACGCCAGCTCTGTCAGGTTGAGCCCCAGTCGTTCAAGGCATGCCAGTTTGTGTTGTTCAATACTCATAGCGAATTCCTGTTGCAGGCACTTCCATTATAAGCGCTACCAGGGGAAGTTTTATTTTCGTAGACTTGTCCAAATCGATTCCCTAGGAATTGGTTGAGGGAAACACTTTCCTGGCTGATGAAACCCTTACATGGAATTACATTTTCCTTGAGAAGGTCTACCATTGCACAAATACTACTGGCAGTCGTAATTTGGATGGCACTTCGTAAAATACCACTCACTTCCGCCCCATAAATTTTGTTCGCATAAGTCTCCTGCAATAGCGCTTCGTTACGTTGACCGCTTACTGTAACGAAAATGACTACAACATCCTGCAGGGTCGCAGGCACAGCGTTCTCAAGTACGTTTTTTAATAGATCACGACGTTGCCTCAGTCCAAGATCATGCAGCAGGGTTTTCATGATGTCACGGTGACCCGGGTATCGAATCGTCTGGTAGCAAAGATTGTTTATCCTGCCCAGCATGGTTTCGCCTAGTGATCCCAAACCACCTGACGTGTTAAAAGATTCATAGTTGATCCCATCAAGTGAAAAGTGCTCTAGATGTTCCAGTGGTGGTACTGTCATCATGACACCATCTTTTATTGCGATGCATGGTTCACAATATTCATTGATGACCCCGTCGGTACTCCAGGTAAGGTTGTAGTTGAGTGAGTTCGAAGGGTACTGTGGCAGGGCGCCGACACACATCCGAATGGTGTCAAGCCGATCGAATTCTGCAGCGACGTCATTGGCAACAATAGAGACAAAACCTGGGGCCAATCCACACTGGGGGATATAGGCTTGCTTTGATTCACGGGCTAGTTTCTTGACATATTGTGTGCTGGCAACATCTTCCGTTAAATCGAGATAGTGACAACCGGCAGCATTAGCGGCATCGGCGATGGTTTTGGTAAGGAAAAATGGCGCTGAACTGAGCACAGCAAACTGACCCTTCAGGTAATCAATCAGGGCGCTGTCTTCGCCAACGTTTAAGCGGATTTTTGTTAGCTCCGGATGCTCGGGAATGGCATCAAGAATTTCCTGGGCCCTGTCAATGAGGGTGACCCTGTAGTCAGTGCTTGCGAGCAAAAGGGCTGCTATGGTTTCACCCATCTTTCCCGCGCCGATTAGCGCGATATCTGCTTTGGCTGCCATGGTTGAAGCCTCTGATTCAATATTTACATTTTGGCGACTAAAACAGACAATCTGAAATGCGTATATTCTATAATTTGTTGGCAATTATCATCAATTTAATGAAAAAAGAGCTCATTTGATGAAATTTATGGATCAGCAGCTTATTGCCAAGCTTCGCGAAAACGCACGTCGTAGTACTTCTGAAATAGCCCGTGAATTAGGTGTCTCGCGGTCTACTGTTAACAGTAGGATAAAGCGGTTGGAAGATACCGGTGTTATCAAGGGTTACACGCTGGAATACGGTGAAGACTATGCAAACCAATTGGTTAATGCGCACGTACTGATAAAGGTAAACCAAAAACTGACCGCGCGCACCAACAGGGATCTACACCAGGTGCCACAAATCCGGGCGGTCTTCGCCATCTCCGGTGACTATGACCTGATAGCAGAGATCGAGGCTGAGTCGACAGCTAATCTAAGCCAGATACTGGATCTCATTGGAAATTTTGAAGGTGTTGAGCGGACAAATTCCTCATTGATCCTAGAGACGAAGTTTCGGCGATAGATCGCAACCATGAGACTCTATATAGTCGCTGCACTATGACGCTGAATCGTGCTGAACTTATACATCAAGCATTTCCGATGCGAGTCAGTGCTGGTGATTTGCCAGACTCTCCCCTTGAAATTTCTCTTGGCGACGCGAGACTTAATGATGTCGAGTTGGTTGATCTTTTTGACAGCCAACTCATGAGCCGTCAACTGGACGTGACCAGCCGTCGACTTCGCGCAAGAAATGAGAGTTATTACACGATTGGCAGTGCTGGTCATGAAGGGAACGCGGTTTTTGGCAAGACCTTTCGCACGACTGATATGGCATTTTTACACTATCGCAGTGGTGCACTCCTGATTCAGCGTAGCAAACAGCTGCCCGGTCAAACTCCTCTCTATGACATGCTTTTGTCTTTCGCTGCATCCAGCGAAGATCCTATCTCGGCGGGGCGGCATAAAGTGATAGGTAGTGTAGATCTGATGGTGCCACCGCAAACCAGCACGATAGCAAGCCACCTGCCGAAAGCCATGGGGGCCGCACACGCTATCGCCCTGGCACGCCGACTACACAAGGACGATGCTGTGATGCGCAACGACAGTATCATTCTGTGTAATTTTGGTGATGCCTCGGCAAATCATTCGACGACTCTAGGTGCTATTAATGCTGCCGGTTGGGCTTCCTATCAGAATTCGCCCATGCCGATTGTCTTTATCTGTGAAGACAATGGGATTGGACTCTCTGTGCCGACGCCGGAGGGTTGGATTGCCGACAATTTTTCCCGTCGCGCGGGCCTTGGTTATATTTATTGCGATGGGCTCAATCTCCTGGATACTCATCGGGCTACCTTGCGGGCTATCACCATTGCTCGCAGTCGTCGTAAGCCAGTGTTCCTGCATGTGAGGATGGTCCGGCTCATGGGTCATGCCGGATCAGATTCTGAAACCAGCTACCGAAGTTTAAAAAGCATCGAAGCCGTTGAGGCGCAGGACCCCCTTTTACATAGTGCACGCCTGCTGATTGAACTAAACATACTTTCTCCCGGAGAAATTGTTGCCAGGCATGCAGCCATAGAAGAGCGGGTGTCTCGGATCGCAGAGCATGCCATCAAGCGTCCCAAATTAGGCAATGCCGCGGAGGTGATGCGCTCCATCATTCCTAGAACACCAAAACCAGTAGCGAAGAATACCTGGAGTTCCAGGAGAATAGTTCCTGAACAGGAACGCCAACAACTTTTTAAAGGGGAGAAGCGTTTACTTAACAATCCTCAGACCATGGCCCGGCTTATCAATCTGGCCCTTGCGGACATAATGTTGGAGAACCCGGATGTCGTTGTTCTAGGCGAAGATGTTGGCCGTAAGGGTGGAGTCTACAGCGTCACTACAGGCTTGCAGAAAAAATTTGGACCTGCACGAGTACTGGATACCTTATTGGATGAACAAAGTATACTGGGGCTGTCCATGGGTCTGGCACACAACGGTTTTATTCCCATTCCGGAAATTCAGTTCCTTGCATATGTGCACAATGCTGAAGATCAGATCCGGGGGGAAGCAGCGACCTTGTCCTTTTTTTCCGATGGTCAATACACTAATCCGATGGTTCTCCGCCTCGCGGGGCTTGCCTATCAGAAAGGTTTCGGTGGCCATTTCCATAACGATAATTCGTT
This sequence comes from Gammaproteobacteria bacterium, assembly GCA_027292925.1. Taxonomy (GTDB): domain Bacteria; phylum Pseudomonadota; class Gammaproteobacteria; order Pseudomonadales; family Azotimanducaceae. The sequence goes on along the minus strand of JAPUGI010000030.1, from coordinate 206 downwards.
TAATGTTTTCCGGGATATCCCGGGAATAATTATTGCGTGTCCGTCAAATGGCCGGGATGCAGTACAGATGTTGCGCACCTGTGTGGAGCTGGCAGAAAAAGAACGCCGTGTAGTAATTTTTATCGAACCGATTGCGCTCTACATGACTCGAGATTTGCACCAAGAGAGTGACGGATTGTGGCTTTCTACCTACGAATCTCCTAACG
>JAPUGI010000003.1 GCA_027292925.1 Gammaproteobacteria bacterium | reverse complement strand
GCTGACAGGCTACCCAGGGCATTCCAGAATGCCGATCGGCCATCAAGTTTTTTGTTATCCAGCGATATGACCTCAAATTCCCGGCCTTTGAGGCAATCTTTCACCATTCCCGCCAGCAATGAATTGGGCCCAACTTCCAGGAACAGGCGGATGCCGTCATCGTGCATTTGTTCAATCAATTCCTGAAACCGTACAGGGTTAGCCAGTTGCCACGCCAGGGTCTTGCGAATTTCCTCCTGCTTGGCTCCATAGGTTGAAGCCGAGGTATTTGAGTACACAGGAACTGTTGGCTCAGAGACCTCAATACCACCCAGAAACTCGTGAAATGGCTCTGCGCTGGGGCTGACAATATCCGTATGGAACGCAGTAGCGACCGGCAGTCTGCGGAACGTTACGCCAACTGCCTGCAACTGGCTTTCCGCCTTTTCAATCTCTGCTGTCTTACCCGCGATAACAACCTGGGACGGGCTATTGATATTAGCCACACAGACCGCGCAATCCCATTCATCCAAGTAGGCCTGAACTTCCTGGTTACTCGCGCGAACCGCGGTCATTGAACCCGGGGTTGACGCCGCGGCCTCCTTCATCAATTCACCCCGGCGGCGGGAAACTGCCAGCAGGCTTGCCGGGGACTTTATGGCGCCGGCGGCATAAAGAGCTGCCACTTCCCCATAGCTGTGCCCGGCAACGGCGTCTGGCTTGAGGTCCAGGGTCTCCAGCAAATTCAGCATAGACCAGCTAACGCAACCTATCGCTGGTTGCGCCCAGTCTGTGCTGGTCAGCAGGTCCGCCTGTAGATCCCGCTCTGCCTCTGTAAAAACGGGAATGGGAAACACCACCTGGTCCAGTCGCTGTTCAGCGTCCAACTCAAGGGTGCTGGCGATGTCCCAGGCTTCGCGTGCCTGATCAAATTCACAAGCAAGTTCGGCACCCATGTTCACGTATTGACTGCCCTGCCCCGGGAACAGAAATCCAATTTTCTGTTGTTCCCCGGCAACACCATAGTGAAAACGATTTGGCATCGAAAATGATTTTTCCGGTTGCGCCTTTATTTTTTCAGCCGCCTGGTCGATTTGCGTGGTAACAGAATTTCTATCCTCGACAACGATCGCCAACCGATATGTGCTGGTCGCGACAAAGTCCGTCTGACACTGTTTTGCCAGCATCGACAAAGCACTGCCGGCCAGTTTTTCAATGGCGGCTTTGGCAGAGGTGATCAGCTCATCGGGTGTAGTGCCAGAAAAGAGTAATAATTCAACCGGCGAAATATGATAACGACCGCGTGTATCTCCCCTTTGTACATGCTCCTCCAGTGCGACGTGAAAATTACTGCCGCCAAATCCAAAGGAACTGACAGAACCCTTTCGAGTGGTGCCGGGATCGTGAATCCAGGGTCGAGTTTCTGTATTGAGATAAAACGGGCTCTCCTCAATGTTCAGGGCAGGATTCGGTTGGCTGACTTTAATCGTGCCAGGCAACACCTTGTGGTGCAGTGCCATAACCACTTTAAACAGGGATGCCGCCCCTGCGGCTGACTTGGTATGACCAATTTGTGATTTCACGCTACCCAGTGCGCACCACTGTCGCCTGTCCGCAAAGCCCTCAAAGGCGTACTTCAGTCCGCCAAATTCGGCCGCATCACCCGCTTTTGTCGCTGTACCGTGGGCCTCGATCAGTTCAACTTCATCGACGTCATAGGCGGTCATGTCATAGGCGCGCCTGATGGCGAGAGCCTGGCCTCTCGACTCTGGGGCATAGATGCTGCCTGAACGTCCGTCCGAAGAGGATCCCACCCCGCGGATAACCGAGTATATTCTATCGCCATCTTTTTCAGCATCTTCAAGCCGTCGCAGGGCAACCATACCAATGCCTTCACCCAGCATCGTGCCGTCCGCATCCACGGAAAAGGGTCGGCAGTCTCCAGTGGCAGACAGTGCGGGTGTCTGGCTAAAGCACATATACATAAAGATGTCATTCAAGGCATCGACGCCACCCGTAATGACGAGGTTTGAGCTGCCTGACTGCAATTCTCGAATAGCCATTGCAACGGCGCCAAGACTACTGGCACATGCGGCATCGACAACGCAGTTGGTGCCACCCAGATCCAGTCTATTGGCAATACGGCCGGCGACAACATTGCCTAACAAGCCAGGGAAAGTGCTTTCATCCCATTCCGGGTAGGTCGCTTCAATACCTTCGCAAACCTCTATAACCTTGCTCTCCGGAATGCCCGCCTCACGCAGTGCCTTCACCCAGTTGGGGCGTTGAATGCGAGATACCATCTGGCCAACCATCTCTGTCGCGGATGCGACCCCGAGAATAACGCTGATATCTGACTTGTCGACCTTGCCAAATTGCACACTCGCGGCGTCGTCAAGTACCTTGCTGGCGACGATCAGTGCCAATAACTGCGCTGTATCCGTGGTCGAAAGCTGCTTCGGTGGCATACCGAATTCCATCGGATCAAAATCGACCTTGGGTAAAAAGGCCCCCCGATCACTGTAGATTTTGCCTTTTTTACCAGGTTCCGAATCGTAAAAATCATCGATCAGCCAGTGGTCAGCGGGCACTTCAGTCATGAAGTCTTCACCGGCCAATATGTTGCGCCAGAATGACTGGCCGCCGATAGATCCGGGAAACAGCCCGCTGGCACCAACAACCGCAATCGGGCTAAAACTGGCTTTCTTTTGTTCCGTCATTAACTTCTGCTCCTGCCCCGACAATGAATCGAAGGGCAATGTTCATCAATTGATATTTGTGTCTGAATAGTTCAGTTGCTTATGGTTTCTTCAAGCTGTGTTCGCGGACAATTTCTTCGAACCTCAGGTTCGAAGTGTCGTGGGCCGGAAATCCAAAACATCCTGGGCCATGGCCAGCCCGAAGCTTCTCAATTGTTGCGCACGCGTAACATGCGCCGCTCCTTCCAACAGGTTCAGCGCAATCTGTTGCACTGTCCGCTGCTCTGGGGCTTCCAGAAAACTTCCCGCTACCCATCGGTTGAACGCTCCCATCGCGGGGCCTCACCACAGTTGATAATCAATCTGGCGAGATTCCTCGCCGATAATGGGCCATTGGCTTGAGCTACCGATGTACCAACG
>JAPUGI010000299.1 GCA_027292925.1 Gammaproteobacteria bacterium | reverse complement strand
CCACCAGACATGCCGATTACCTGCCGCTTCTTTTAGACACTGCAATTTTGTCAGCTGAATGAGGTTGTTCTTATCTTGTCGGCTAGCCGAATAATCCCCTTTGTGGCGGTGCCCTGCTCTCGGCTAACGAGTTGAATTCTTTTGATTCAGCTTGTCTCTCCAGGTGTGCAAGTATCTGCTTGACAACCACCGGGTCTTCGATACTGGCGATCACCTTGACAGCGCCACCGCATTCTTCGCAAGTTGCCATATCAAGGTTGAAAACACGTTTCAGGCGTTTGGTCCAGGTCATGGCGGTATATCGCTCGGTTGGAGTTTGTTCATTGTCCCCACCGGTCAGTAGGTGCTTGATACCCTTACCCCGCTTTGACGGCGTCACCAGGGCCCGATGCTTGCTGTTAGGGGCGAACACGCCATGACAAATTCATCTGGAATGAATTTGGACAGCTTTAGCTGGCCCGCTTAAGCGGGTGAGTATCAAGGATGATACGAACAAACCGGGTCGGGTTAACCCTGGGCTTGGGTACCAGGGCAGCAAGGCGCGCCATGACAAATCGGCAGGATAGCCGATTTGCAAGACCGCAGGTCACCCGAAGGGTGACGCACACCGATGTGCGTCATGAACTCCAGTGGCTCAAAGATGACCTGGCTAGTGCCATCTCGATAAGGTGTCTTCAGCTGCTAGCGAATGTTGCCATTTGACGTTAACGATAACCGTTTTTCCGAAACTGCCGGCCGACTGATGTATCGGCACAGACGCGCCAGTTTCTGGTGCTCATCAGCCCTGGCCGCCACGCCCCCATGCAGAGAGGATCCGGAAACCTTGCCTGCTGTATCAGCGCATTCATCTGGCTCACCGGCCGGCAAGGTTTGCAGGGTGAACACTTTGCGACCCGCCTGCGGGCCAACCGCAATGCGATAGGTGATCGAATGGCCCAGTAACTCATCCATCGGTCCACCGGGAACGGGAACCGCATCCGAGGTCAGGTAACTGTTCTGGGCATCCCGCTCCAGTAGTCCCTGGCGCTCAAGGTATCGGCCAACTCGCCGGGCGATGGTTTGCGCCAGAGGCGTTAGTTCCTGACTGGTCGGTGATCTAACCCAGCGAAATCGAGCACCGCCTTCGACATCAGCATCTACATACACCCCGTCCAGAAACAACATGTGAAAGTGAATATTCAGGTTCAGTGCGGAACCAAACCGCTGGATCAGCGTTACCGCACCCGTGCGGGCTGTCTTTTTCGAATAACCAGCCTTCTTGACCAGATGCGTGGCGATGACGCGATTGACTATCCCGAGCACCTGGCCCGTGATCACCGGACGGCTGGCGAAGAGAAAACGCAACAGGAATGGAAAACTGAGCACCCACTGGGGCACCGGTTGATGGGGAAATATCTCATCTACCAGAAGGGCTGCACTCTCGGCCATGCGACGTGTTCCACAGCTCGGGCAGAATCCACGCCGATTGCAACTAAATGCGACCAGGCGTTCCTCGTGGCAGTTCTCGCACCGTACCCGTAGGAAGCCGTGTTCAAGCCTCCCGCACTTCAGGTAGTCTTCGAATTCCCGCTGCACATAGCCCGGCAGCATCCTGCCTTCCTCGGCCAACTGCTGCCTGAAAACCGGGTAGTGCTTCGATACCAACTGATAGAGTAGCGTCTTCTCGGGTCGATGGCGCTGATAGAGAAAAGCGCCGGAGGTCTCACAGGCGTTCCTTGCCTTGCCAATGGTGGACATGATTCGCTTCCATGCGATTCAGAGTGAAAGTCGAGTCTAGCAATGGTTGATCATTTGGGCAAATTCGATCCACCTAATACCGGCGGTATGTAAAGGGCAGGTTCGGGTCGCTGATAGGGGACGTTGTCCCAAACGCTCATCCATGGCAGCAGACCATTCTGTTGAAACACAAAAATATGCTCAGAACTTGCACCTTTTACCTTATCGCCACCAATTATAATTTCTCCATCATAATCTGTGTCGAAACCTGCAATAATTTTCAACAGGGAAGTTTTACCGCAGCCGGATGGACCCAGGATACAAACCATCTCTCCTTCTTCAAATTCCAGATTCATACCATCCAGTACAGTTATCGTTTCATTGATTTTCCGAGGGTCGGTGGGAGTGCGCTGAACATTTCTCTTGTTTATTTGGCGCTTAGTCAGATTATTGATATGTATAAAACTCATTATGTATATTTCCCAACCAGTTGAACAATCCCTTAATGCGCGGTCCATTTAAGTCGACTGAATTTCTGCATCATTAGATCGAGTAATAATCCAATCACCCCGATCATTATCATTCCAACCATCACATAGTCCATACGCAACGCATTTCTCGCATCCAGGATTAAATAACCAAGCCCCGATTGCACGGCTATCATTTCAGCGGCAACAACAACTAACCAGGCTACTGCAACAGTCAGGCGTAAAGCAGTAATAACTTCTGGAGTAATGGCAGGAATGATGATTTTACTCAACAATTCCAGGCGGTTGAAATTAAAATTTGCAGCCACCTGAAAATAAATTGGATTAATGGATTGCACGGCAATGGTGGTTGCCATAACAAGAGAAAAAAAGCTGGCTAAAAATATCAGAAAAATGGCAGGTTTATCACCTATACCAAACCATAAAATTGCCAGGGGTATCCAGGCTAATGGAGAAATGGGGCGCAGGAACTGGATCAGGGGATTGAGCATGTCGTTCATGATGGGTTTTATACCGATAATAATACCTAAGGGAATCCCCAGAAATGCGGCCAGATAAAATCCTACAGTAACTCGGAAGACGCTCGCTACAAAGGCTTTTCCCCAGGTGTTTAGTGTTGAAGGCTCCAGCTTTGGTTCAGGGCTTTATGGTAGTTTCGGTTTCCACGAACCAATTGAAGGTGTCCAATGGAATGTTTTCATGAATACTGACACGCATGCGGTTTACCTGTCAGTAAACCTGGAAGGAATGAAATACGAGGACTGGCCGATAGCCAGATTTCTCGAGCATGAGTTAGCAACAAACGGCTTTATAGATTTGAAAAGCCAAATAGAGCAACCTGAACAAGCCCATGCATATATGAAGAGGGATGCATGGCAAATGGCTGCGCGCCCTCGAATCCTAGAGGGTTTGGTAGGAGACAAATCGCATTCAATTGAAAGTTTGGAAACCGATACCTGGCAAGAGATCGTGTCGGAGGCTTATGATTGCTTAAATGGGCCGAATCATCGAGGCCGAGCAACTCAGAGCGTTACTGTGGTGAGTAGTGGCGAAAGGCGAGAAATGCCAGTCAGCCCACATTTCGGGGTATCGGTGATGTTGTGGAAAGTTGCGCCACCAAATTTAAATTTGGCTGCGGAATCTATCAAAGCAAAAAAAGCGATGTTACAGCCTATCTACGACTATGTAAGTACGGTCATTCAAACTTAATATGAGGCTTTCCAATTTCGAAGCGGCATGGTTCATTTTTGTAAGCTTTTCTTATCGCCAGCCAGTCGCCGCCAATCAGTAGGGGCGTAGATTCAATATCCGTTAACAGAGGCCGTTATCTGGGGGAATATGATTGAACCCAAATATTCACTTCTATTTCGACAGCAAGCAATGGATGGCATTTGAAGGTGATTAGGCTAGTGCGGGTACTGCTGGGTCAACTCTCTGCCGCTCCGCCGATCTCACTCACCAGCGGAGAGGAGAGATAGACCTTGAGCCGGTGCACTCGTCGGAATACTGGCCGTCGGCTTTTCAGCCAATGATGATGGGGCAATTGTCAAGCCAATACGACACACCGAGCACGCTGATCGGCGGCCCATTCCAAACGGCCCAATACATTTCAAGATAGTATGTTCGCGCCTTAAAACTTCCTATCGGTCCGGATTACTCGGGTGCGATGGCGAAGGTGCCTCGTCGAAACTCATAGGAAGTCGCGCATGACTATGCGCTTCTCAGCACCTGGTCAAGTATATCGACAGCCTGGTCCACCTGCGAATCTGTGATCACGAGCGGCGGCGAGAGGGTCAAGTGTCGATTTTCAGTTGCTGAGCAGTTCAGTCCCTTCTCGAACGCTGCTCGCATTACCGACTCTGCCCGGTCATCGAAGAATTCGATACCAAGCAGGAGTCCACGACCGCGCACGCTACGGATAACGGAGTGGCGTCCACGTAAATGCTCCAACTTCGCAATAGCGCGACTACCCACGGTGGCGGCGTGTTGGACCAACGCGTCGCGCTCGATGATTTCCAATGTGGTAAGAGCTGCACGGGTAGT
>JAPUGI010000298.1 GCA_027292925.1 Gammaproteobacteria bacterium | reverse complement strand
AACCACAAAATAAATGTAAGTTGCCAGCCCATAGCGGCCGCGAAACTAAGCCCTATAAATTTTCGATTGCGCAACAGCCAGCGACTAAACGCTCCGGGAAACAATACCTGCACTGAGGATGCAGCAAACGCCACGAACATTAACGGCACTGCATGGCGTACCGAAAGCTGAATCATCGAAGAAACACCTTTGGCGCTGGTCAGATCGACGCGCACCATGGCTATCACCATTACAGCCGATATCGGTATCGTTATTAGCCACCACAGGTTCCAGCCATTGATGATTTTGGATTTCAGTAATTCGTTTAGATCTGTACTCATAGATTTTGTAGTCGTCTGATTGCCCATGAAGTGTAGCAGTGTTAAAACCTGATCAAGTAACCTGTCGCGGATCCAGCCTCCCCAGTTCGCGGCTCGATTCCTGAAAACTCTGCTGACGATACAAATCGTAATAGTGCCCGCGCTGGCTGCCGTTCCTGGAAAGCGTCGGCAGGTTCCCTCAGCAACTAGCAGCAATCGAGTTCAAGGTGACGTTACCAGATTAGAGTATGAGGACGGGTCTACTAATACACTATTTGTGAAGGTCCGCTATTGGCTGCGTTCACCATCGACGCGTTCTGATTTCTTTTAGACGACTACACCGCAACGGGAATACGAATATTAGTCTACACCCTCTGTATTAAGTTTTATTTTGCAGAATGAGCGTTCGTACAAGCAGTCAAACTGTAACCAGCCGTCAGCGGGATCGAAACTTAAGTCTTTCCCTGCCAGCAATGTATTTATCCCGGAACCCGCTGAAGCCACTTCTTTCAAAATATCTGCACCGGAATCAATTTCTGCTACTTGCATAGACAATTGCAGGCCGACCAGGCTGATCATACTGTTCAAGTCATGAACCCGGGCGATATAGTTCGCCGGATAACCCAGTAACTTCGAAAGAAGAACCTTGCCGCCAAGGTTATACAGGGTACCTGGCCAAACAGTTGTCATAGCATCAACCGCATCATGACCATGGGCATTACTTATACTTCTATTTCTATGCTCACTCATGCGGGTTTGCTCATAAAACTCGGCACCGGTCAAGCCGCTCAGATACACCACCGGTTCGATAACGTGTTCGTAGTAACTATTCGAAGTCGCATTCACCTGGATTAGCCAGGGGCTTACCAACGGTCCAAAGTCCGGTAGTGCATGTCCATTATTATCCAGCGACCTATACAGTGTTTGCTGCTCAGATATAAAGGCATCCGCAAGATTCAACTCATTTGCGGATAATGGCACCAGCAGGGACATAGCAAGTCGGAGATCATCACCAGATAAGTCGTGGGCGGTTAGATATTCTGACAAAAATTGAACAACCGTCCATATTCCTGCAATCGCAAACATCTTGTCAATCACCTCGGAACCCTGCACCAGCATCATTTTCCAGAATTGTATATCTAGTTGCAGTTGTTGCAGAAAGTCTGATCGCAGATTGGAATCGGAGAGGCTGGCAAGCTTCAGTTGACTCAGCCTCAGGAAGGTCCAGTATGGCGGAACCGGTGCGGTAAAACTGCTGCCCCCCCAGTTTTTAAAAAACTGCATTTGCAATATCTGCTGATGTCTTGCCAGCATCAGTTGCGACCGGCTACTGGCAATTGAACCTTTCTGAAGACTTCTGCGTGTATTAGCCAAGCACCCGTAATTAGTGCGCGCAAGACAGGTATAGTCCGATAACCACGCCTCGTCCAAATCTGCAGCACCCAGAATATCGACAAAATCATCTGGTGTTAAAGTAGCAAGCCCGCTTTTCGCAAGCTTGTCACGATATCGCTCAACAAGACGCACTCCGGATTCAATCATATCCTTATCTGCTGTAGCACTGATGCCCCACATCGCAAAGTAGGCATTGCCTTCAAGCGGTGGGCGCTGAACGGGTTGTAGATTACTGGCGATATCAGGATTCAGATCTTCATCAAAAAATGCAAGATTGACCAACCAGGCAATGAGCAAAAAAGCAATGGGGATCATCACGACCGTAATCACAACGCGTCGAAACAGTTTGGAAGATTTCATGGCAGTGTATCCCTTGGTTCAATGGTTACCGTTGCCAGTACTTTCACGCATTTTCATCTGTTTGTCCTGAGAAAACACTATGCAAAATATATAAAACCTCCGCAAGACCTTCGCAAAAGCTTCGAACCCCGACACCAATCATTCTTTCGCCAGCAACGCTGCTACACTGGCGCCCATGCGTAACACAGCAGAGCACAATGTGATTAAAAGTGCTGATCTGACGGTATCGTCGCAATCAGGACAAGTCGAGATTAAGGGTCATGTTATTAGTCTGGGACTGGTCAATATGCAAGTTCTGCTGGTGTTACTGGCGCGTGCCGGAGAAGTGGTTAGTCGCGCGGAAATGTTTGACCGGGTGTGGAAAAACCAGACCGTCAGTGACGATACCTTAACCCGCTGTATATCAGAAATCCGTGCCCAACTGGGCAAGCACACATCCTGTACCCAACTGATTGAAACCCTACCCAAGCGGGGTTACCGGTGGGTGCCGGGAGTTGATGATATGGACTGCCACGATGCGGATGTCATTGTGTCCGAAAAAGGTAAGCCCCAGGGCGGTTGGAAGCAGGTTGTTATTCTGGCAACTACCGGCATGGCGGCGCTGTTGGTATTTATCATGGTGGTTTTGTGGCTGATTGATAACTCACTGCGTTCGGATGTGGTTCGGGTTGCGTTGATCCCGGTTTATGCTGCTCAGGCAGGTCAGCGGTCAGTAGCGGCTGATCTGGATGACCTATTAAGGGAAAAATTATTGGCCACCAGAAACCTGCGCTTCTTTGCCCGTAGCGTCGTGAGGAATAGCCAGCAGAAGCCTTTTCCTTTCACCTCCAGGGAATTCAATGCGCAGTGGATCATTGAAGGAAACATTAGGCAAAAGCAGGATAAAATCCGTGTTTCACTGAGCCTGGTCGATGCTAAAACCGCACTGGTTGCCTATACGATGACCCAGGATATAGATGGGGGCACGGCCCAATTGGAGGACTTGTGTGTAAGTTTTATCAATGAAGTCTCTGGGGTATTGCGGTTAGACCAGGGTTAAGGCCCACCTGAGGTGCTAAAACTTCAAAATCGGTAAACGTGAGTATAGGCAGCTATATTGCCAGAAATCTGCAGGTATAGGGTGGCTCGTAAGCTCGTGTTTCGCTGGCGGGTAGCCCACTTGATGATAGTCGCGTATTTATTATCAGTTGCGTAAGCACCAAGCTAAGTTAAATCAATAATATTTTTGGTTTTTGTGTCATAAGCATTTATGCTTAACAGCAACAGCAGAATCAAAGAAGCCAGCCCTTGTCACTAATTGATGAACTAAAGCGCCGAAATGTATTCAAGGTCGCCATCGCCTACCTGGTGGCGTCCTGGTTGATCCTGCAAATGACCGAGGTTTTGACCGAGTTACTCGCGCTGCAGCAGGATGTGGGCAAACTGGTCATCCTGTTCCTGATCATCGGTTTCATTCCGGCAGTAATCTTTGCGTGGGCGTTTGAGATGACGCCGGAAGGCATCAAGAAAGAGAAAGACGTTGTCCGCGACGATTCAATTACCCATCAGACGGGACGCAAGCTGGATTTCACCATTATCGCTGGCCTTGTGGTCATTGCCGGTTATTTTATCTGGGAGGCCCGGTTTGCGGAAAAGAGTTCGGATCTCATGCCTCAAGAGAATGCCGCTCAAATTGTGGCGTCTCTTGATGAGAAGACCGATCCGGCCCCGGTAGACGCACCCGCCAAACCCAACGACAACTCCATCGCGGTGCTGCCGTTTGCCAACCGCAGCAACGTAGATGGCGACCTGTTTTTCACCGATGGTATCCACGACGACCTGTTAACCCAGTTGGCGAAGATAGACAACTTGAAAGTCATCTCGCGTACCTCAGTGATGGAATACCGCGACACCACCAAGAAGATTTCCGAGATTGCCAGCGAATTGGGCGTCG
>JAPUGI010000297.1 GCA_027292925.1 Gammaproteobacteria bacterium | reverse complement strand
GCCACCTTCAAGTGGTACCAGGGGTCGCAAATCCGGTGGAAGAACAGGCAATACTGTAAAGATCATCCACTCAGGTTTATTTCCAGACTTCACAAACGCTTCCATCAATTTCAGGCGCTTGGTCAGTTTCTTGGCCTTGGTTTCTGAATTGGTTTTCGGGAGTTCTTCACGGATAACAGCAATTTCTTCATTAATATCCATATCCTTCATCAGGTCCTGGATAGCTTCGGCACCCATCTTGGCTTCGAATTCATCGCCAAATTCTTCGAGCGCTTCATAAGATTGTTCATCGGTAAGTAGCTGACGCTTTTCCAGGGTCGTTAACCCGGGGTCAACTACTACGAACGATTCAAAATAGAGTACTCGTTCGATATCCCTTAGGCTCATATCCATCAGCAAGCCGATTCGTGATGGCAATGACTTAAGAAACCAGATGTGTGCTACCGGACTTGCAAGTTCGATATGTCCCATTCGTTCACGGCGTACCTTGGCAAGCGCTACTTCTACGCCGCATTTTTCACAAATCACGCCGCGATGCTTTAGTCGCTTGTACTTACCGCACAAACATTCATAGTCCTTGTTCGGTCCAAAAATTTTGGCGCAGAAAAGTCCGTCCCGCTCAGGTTTGAAGGTGCGATAGTTAATGGTTTCTGGTTTCTTCACCTCGCCATAGGACCATGAACGCACCATCTCGGGAGACGCGAGTCCAATTCTCAAGGAATCAAATTCTTCTGACTGCCCCTGCGCTTTTAGTATGTTCAGCAAGTCTTTCAAGGCTTCCTCCTTTTCTGGGCAAAATCGCCCAGCTAATATTTGAATGCAATATCGTCCGTGCTTTTATCAACAAAAATCCGTGGCGATTTCTAATCGGTTTCCAATTCTATATCGATACCCAGGGACCTGATCTCCTTGACCAGAACGTTAAAGGATTCTGGCATACCAGGTTCCATTCGATGGTCTCCATCTACGATATTCTTGTACATTTTGGTACGACCGTGGACGTCATCAGATTTTACCGTCAGCATTTCCTGAAGTGTGTATGCTGCGCCGTATGCTTCCAGCGCCCACACTTCCATTTCTCCAAACCGTTGTCCGCCAAACTGGGCTTTACCACCCAGCGGTTGCTGTGTTACGAGACTATAGGATCCTGTTGAACGTGCATGCATCTTGTCATCAACAAGGTGATTGAGTTTCAGCATGTACATGTAGCCGACAGTGACCGGTCGATCAAATTGCTCTCCGGTACACCCATCATATAGCTTTGTCTGCCCGTCCGTGGGCAAGTCCGCCAACTCCAACATCTCTTTAATTTCGGTTTCCGAAGCACCATCGAACACACCCGTTGCCATTGGTACGCCACCACGCAAGTTGTTGGCCATCTCGAAGATTTCAGCGTCGGTAAATGAAGCCAGATCTTCTGCCCGGCCACTGCGGTTATAAATCTCTTCAAGGAACTTGCGGACTTCGGCGACATCCCTCTGTATATCAAGCATTGCACCGATCTTCTTGCCGAGTCCATCGGCAGCCCAACCCAGATGGGTTTCAAGAATCTGACCGACATTCATCCGTTTAGGCACGCCCAGCGGGTTAAGTACGATATCGATGGGCTCACCATTTTCATCATAGGGCATGTCTTCCACGGGTTTGATCACTGAGATCACACCCTTGTTTCCATGCCGGCCGGCCATTTTGTCACCTGGCTGAATGCGGCGTTTGATAGCGAGATGAACCTTAACAATCTTCAAAACACCCGGGGCAAGATCGTCCCCGCTCTCAAGCTTGTGTTTACTTTCGGCAAACTGCTCATCCAGGTCTTCGCGGCGCTCCTTCAGACGCTTGTCAGCTTGCAGCAACAACTCATTCAGCGAATCGGATTCAAGTCTCAACTTGAACCAGTCATCGGCACGCAGATCTTTCAGGTAGTCTTTGCTGACCTTGTCGCCTTTTTTAAGACCGGGTCCCGCGATAACTTTCTTGCCAACCAGAGAATGTTCGAGTCGCTCGAAGGTCGCTGTTTCGATGATGCGAAATTCCTGGTCAATATTCTTGCGCACCAGTTCAAGCTCATGATGCTCAATGTCGCGCGCACGTTGATCCTTATCGATGCCATCTCGCGTGAATACACGTACATCGATTACTGTACCGTTATAGCTGCTAGGCACTCTGAGCGAAGTATCTTTCACATCGGACGCTTTCTCGCCAAAAATAGCTCTAAGCAATTTCTCCTCAGGGGTCAATTGAGTCTCACCCTTGGGCGTAACCTTGCCTACCAGAATGTCACCTGCTTCTACCTCGGCTCCGATGTATACGATGCCAGATTCATCTAACTTTCCGAGAGCACCTTCACCTACATTGGGAATGTCACAGGTAATTTCCTCTGACCCCAATTTTGTATCTCGCGCGATACAGGTCAATTCCTGGATGTGGATGGTGGTGAAACGATCTTCTTTCACCACCTTTTCCGATACCAGGATGGAATCTTCAAAGTTGTATCCATTCCAGGTCATGAACGCAATGCGCATGTTCTGGCCCAAAGCCAGTTCACCCGTGTCAATCGAAGGACCATCAGCGAGAATGTCATTCAACGCAACTACATCACCCTCCCTGACGACTGGTTTCTGGTTGATGCAGGTGTTCTGGTTAGACCTCGTATATTTGGTCAGGTTATAAATATCTACGCCCGCTTCACCGCTTTCGGTTTCTGCGTCATTGACTCGAATAACGATTCGACCCGCATCTACGGTCTCAACGACACCGCCGCGTTCCGCCACCACACACACTCCGGAATCACGGGCAACGACTCGTTCCATTCCCGTACCTACCAGAGGCTTTTCTGCCACCAGGGTTGGCACCGCCTGGCGTTGCATATTTGAACCCATAAGGGCTCGGTTAGCATCGTCGTGTTCGAGAAACGGAATCAAGGAGGCGGCTACAGATACCACCTGTTGTGGCGATACATCCATAAAGTTAACACTGTCCCGCGGCATCTTTGTGAATTCACCAAGGTGCCGTACTTCAACAAGGTCCTCTATCAACTTACCTTTCTTGTCTATAGCGGCGCTCGCCTGCGCAATAACATAATCACTTTCGACAATCGCTGACAGATATTCGATGTCATCTGTGACCTTGCCATTTTTAACTTTTCGATAAGGGCTTTCCAGAAATCCGTAGGCATTCGTCCTGGCGTAAGTTGCCAGGGAATTAATCAACCCAATATTCGGTCCCTCAGGCGTCTCGATCGGGCAAACCCGACCGTAGTGAGTAGGATGTACATCACGGACCTCAAAACCTGCCCGTTCCCGTGTTAACCCTCCAGGCCCAAGCGCAGACACACGACGCTTGTGAGTTACTTCTGACAATGGATTATTCTGGTCCATAAATTGTGACAATTGCGCTGAGCCGAAAAATTCCTTCACCGCAGCCGCCACGGGTTTAGCATTGATCAGGTCCTGGGGCATCAAGCCTTCAGACTCTGCCAGACTCAACCGCTCCTTAACTGCACGCTCGACTCGTATCAAACCGAGGCGAAACGAATTTTCCGCCATTTCTCCAACCGATCGAACCCGGCGATTTCCCAGATGATCGATATCATCCACGGTGTCTTTGGCATTTCGGATATTAATCAGGCACTTTAAAACATCGGTAATGTCGTCGTTACTGAGAATACCTTCACCGACTTCTTCAGCACGACCCAGGCGACGATTGAACTTCATACGTCCAACAGCCGTGAGGTCATAGCGCTCTGACGCAAAAAACAGGTTGGTAAACAGATTTTCCGCTGCTTCTTTTGTCGGTGGCTCCCCCGGGCGCATCATGCGGTAGATTTCTACCAGTGCCTCCAGGCGATTAGTCGTTGGATCAACTTTAAGTGTGTCAGAAATCCATGGTCCATGATCAAGATCATTGGTATAAATTGTATTGAAGCTCTTGAGTTCAAGCTCGCGCAACTTGTCAAGGACCTCTTCAGTAATAGCGGTGTTGCAGGGAATAACTATCTCACCGGTCTCGCCATCGACAATATTCTCCGCCAACACGTGGTCACAAACGTATTCCGTCGGGACCGGTAGCTTAGTCAACTTGGCCTTGTCCATATCGCGGATATGCCGTGCGGTAATACGCGTACCTTCTTCGATAATGGTCTTACCCGATTTAGTGAGAATGTTAAACTGGGCAGTCTCACCACGAAGCCGATTGGCAATGAGTTCCAGGCTGTAACCTTCATCCTCAATCTGGAATGTGTCGGTATCAAAGAAGGTAGCAAGGATTTCCTCTGCAGTGTATCCAAGCGCCCTGAGCAAAATGGTCGCGGGGAGCTTCCTGCGCCTGTCAATTCGCACAAAGACGCAGTCCTTCGGGTCAAATTCGAAGTCCAGCCAGGAACCGCGCATGGGAATAACCCGTGCCGAGTAAAGCAATTTCCCAGAGGAATGTGTCTTTCCCTTGTCGTGGTCAAAGAACACGCCGGGAGAACGATGCAGCTGAGATACTACAACCCGCTCAATACCGTTGATAACAAAGGTGCCGTTGTCAGTCATCAAGGGGATTTCTCCCATATAGACTTCCTGTTCCTTGATATCTTTAATAGCCTTGTTCGAAGATTCCTTATCGTAAATGATCAACCTGACCTTGACCCGGAGTGGTACCGCATAGGTCACACTACGGAGTTGGCATTCCTTTACATTGAAAGGTGGTTTCCCCAATCGATAACTCACATATTCCAGCGCAGCGTTGCCAGAATAACTCGCTATCGGAAAAACCGATTTGAATGCGGTATGCAAGCCCTTGTCAATTCGATTTTTCGGATCAACTTTGTCTTGCAAAAATTGCTTATATGACTCCACTTGAATCGCGAGCAGGTAAGGAATTTCCATAACTCGCGGCAACTTGCCGAAATCCTTACGAATACGCTTCTTCTCTGTGTATGAATAGGCCATTAACGCCTCCAGGCTAGATCAATGATTGAAACACTTTCGTGTTTGCAAACCACAGAAAGGCAGATGGCTTGATGCCACCCACCTTCCGTGATACTCCCAAGATTGCTTAAGTCCTGGATTATTTTAACTCCACGCTTGCACCGGCTTCTTCAAGCTGTTTCTTGATTTCTTCGGCTTCATCCTTGCTGGCACCTTCCTTGACGGTGGATGGGGCTTCATCAACCAGGGCTTTGGCGTCTTTCAAGCCAAGCCCTGTAATTGCTCGCACAACTTTGATGGCATTGACTTTCTTTTCACCGGGTCCGGTGATGATGACGTCAAATTCAGTTTTCTCTTCAGCAGCAGCACCAGCATCGCCACCGGCAGCACCCACTGCAGGAGCAGCTACAGCAGCAGCCGCAGACACTCCAAATTTTTCTTCCATAGCTTCAACGAGCCCTACAACATCCATAACGCTCATTTCAGCAATCGCATTCAAAATATCATCTTTAGACAATGACATGAGTCCTATCTCCAGTTATCTATATAGTTACACGTTGGCTTCTTGTTGCTTTTGATCACGAACAGCAGCGACAACACGAGTCGCTCGTCCTGGAATATCATTTAATGTCATGGCAAGCTTTGTAACCGGTGCCTGCATCACGGCCATTAGCAACGATATTGCCTGGTCTCGTGTTGGTAGTTTCGCGAGTGCGTCGATCTGTTCCGCTGGCAGCAATTTGCCGCCAACACTCAACGCCTTAATCTCAAATTCCTCGTTTTCTTTTGCAAAGTCCTTGAACAACCTGGCACCAGCGCCGGGATCTTCAATTGAAAACGCAAGAATATTGGGACCGAGCAGCGCTTCGTTCAGGCACTCAAACTCTGTACCTTCAAACGCACGCTTTGCCAAAGTGTTGCGAATCACTCTCACCTGGACACCGGCTTCTCTAGCCGTTTTCCTGAGTGCTGTCATATCATCTACCGATACTCCCCGGTAATCTGCCATGACAGCAGAGATCGCTTTGCTAGCTGTTTCGTTCACCTCAGCAACAATCGCCTGTTTCTCTTTAAGTCCTATTGGCACTTTTCTTATACTCCTGACTCGTTACCCATCCCGACATCTTGCACCTGGCGGGTTCCTCACGGCGATAAGATCCAAACTGAATCGGGTTCACCGTCTGCGCAGGCCTATCTGTCGACAACTTAACCGGCTTCTCTTCATAAAAGGCTTCTTCACGATCGCTCTTGACAAAGCTCTTCATAAAAATCATTTCCGGACCTGCGGTCTTTGACGAGATCCGGCTCCGTCCTGAGCGTAGTGAAGGAGCTCCTTCGGCTTCGCCTCGGGACGCTTCGCGCCGGATCCCCAAAGTCTTTACATCTTTTACTAGACCTCCAGTGAGGACTGGTCAATCTGAATTCCAGCGCCCATGGTGGTCGATAACACAACCTTTTTTAGGTATGTACCTTTAGCAGACGCTGGTTTAACTTTTTTCAAGTCAGCAATCAGCGCCTCAATATTCTCTTTGATTGCAGCGGGTTTAAACCCAACCTTTCCAACACCGCCGTGGACGATGCCATTCTTGTCAGTCCGATAACGAACCTGACCGGCTTTCGCATTCTTGACGGCCTCGGAAACATCAGCCGTTACAGTACCAAGCTTCGGGTTTGGCATGAGACCCCGGGGACCAAGAATCTGCCCCAGTTGCCCAACCACTCGCATGGCATCTGGCGATGCGACTACGACATCAAAATCCAGGTTCCCTTCTTTAATTGAAGCCGCAAGGTCATCCATACCAACAATATCTGCACCTGCCGCAGTTGCAGCATCAGCCTTGTCGCCCTGGGCAAAGACTGCTACACGGACGTCTTTTCCAGTACCATTCGGAAGCACTGCTGCACCACGAACAACCTGATCAGACTTTTTTGGATCAACGCCCAGATTAATGCTGATGTCGATAGACTCTGTAAATTTCACAGATGACAATTCATTGAGCAGGGTTACTGCTTCATCAATGGGATAAAGTTTCCCTTCCTCAATTTTTTCTTTAATCGCCCGTAATCGTTTACTCAACTTGGCCATTACACGCCCTCCGTCTCAATACCAGCACTTCTTGC
>JAPUGI010000296.1 GCA_027292925.1 Gammaproteobacteria bacterium | reverse complement strand
AGTCACCAGCCTCATCAGTTAGCATTTCATATTCACTACCCCCAAGGGCACTACGCGCGCCAAGAAGCTCCTGGTACCAGGCCGAGGAAACTTCCACATCCCGTACAAACAGCATCACTTCCGTCTTCACTTAATTCCCCTGTTCTAAGATGAGTTATCATTATTGATCCTGTCATCATAATCCGCCACGTTTATCTTGGAGCTACATTGAACGACGTGCATGCAACCCTTAAATCCGTTGAGGATAAGTCGATGTTCGCTTCTCTCAAGGAGCGGGACTACATGTTCCTCTGGGTCGGGATGCTCACGTCGGCTTTTGCCATGAATATGCAGATGGTGGCTCAGGGTTGGCTGGTATACGAGATGACCTCATCAGCCATTGACCTTACCTGGGTCACCCTCTCTTTCATGCTTCCACAGGTCGTGTTCGCCCTGGTTGGCGGCGTTCTTGCGGACAGGATAAACAAAAAGCCCCTGATCGGCTGGTCGCCTGTCATTAATGGAATCGCAACTTTATTCATGGCTGTCATCATCATCAGTGGCAAAGTCACCTTCTGGGATTTTATCTGGATTGGTGCGTTAAACGGCACCGTGATGGCTCTTTCAATTCCAGCCAGAACTGCATTCATCCCCGAAATCGTCGGTGAAAGACTAATGTTCAATGCCATGGCATTTAATACCGCGTCCTGGAACCTGTCACGAATTCTGGGTCCAGCCCTGGCGGGATTTATGATCGCCATGTTTGCAGGTGGAGATACGACATCGGCGTTTGGGGTGGGGTTGGTTTATTTTGTACTTTCCGGCTTGTACATTATTTCAGCAGTCACTGTTTTGTTTATCAACCATTCCGGAAAACCCATACCGGGCAGCCGTAAAAATCCGGTTATTGAAATCGGTGATGGGTTGGCTTATGTGTTCAACTCACCGGTGGTGGGTGGCCTCATATTGCTTTCAATTATTCCATTCCTGTTTGGACTAAGCATCAATACACTTCTGCCAGCATTCAATACTGATGTGTTTAACGGTGGGCCTGACATGTTGGGTTTGCTGATGACTGCCATGGGACTCGGTGCTATCGGTGGCTCACTCACCCTGGCAAAACTGGGGAATCTCAGGAACAAGGGTTACTGGGTGTTGGTGACTGGTTCCCTCTGGGGACTTGCAGTGGCGGCCTTCGCGTTTACCTCCTGGTTTTATCTGTCCTTGCTGGTCATCGCTCTGGTCGGGTTTGCTTCCGCAATCAACATGTCAATGAACCGGAGTCTTGTACAGTTGCAGGTGGAACAGCATATGCGCGGAAGAATCATGAGCATTGATATGATGTCTCATGGACTCATGCCCCTGGGTATACTACCCATTGGTTATATTGCCGAAACAGTCAGCGTGGAAGCAGGGCTCGCCGTTAGCGGGACCATTCTCTGTGTAACCACCATAATACTGGGTTTCCTGATGCCAAAAATTCGTGCGATCAACACCGGCTACGATTATCAGTAACAGCGGGAGAAAATCATTGTACGAGATTGAAGAAATCAACGTAAACGGCGATACAATGGAAGTGTTCCTGTTCGAACCATCTGGCATAGGTCCCCATCCCGCTCTCATCCTGGCGCAACATATTCCAGTCGGGCATACGGGAATCGAGAACGACACGTTTACGCTCGAGACTGCGAAACGATTTTGTTTAAACGGTTACCTGGTTGCCGTCCCATTCATCTTTCATTGGTGGCCCAAGGATGAAGACATCATTGTTAAGAGAGATGAAAGCCGTGATGAGAATATGGTCAAAGATATCACAGCCACATCCGACCTGCTTTGCCGGAAAGACGAAGTCGATAACACCAGGATAGGTATTGTTGGGCATTGTTGGGGTGGCAGAGTGGCCTGGTTGGGCGCCTGCCATGTTCCCGGTCTTGCTGCCTGCGCCATTTTTTACGGCGGAAGGATCAAACTAACCATGGGCGAAGGCAATCAGCCGCCCATTGACCTCGCTGATCAAATAAAATGCCCGGTGGCGGGCTTTTTTGGCCTGGAGGATAAAAACCCCACTCCCGCAGATGTAGATGACTACAGCCGGGCACTCGAAAATGCCGGTGTACACCATGAGTTTCATCGATATGAAGGTGCCGGACACGCATTCCAGAATTTTCCTTCGCCAGAGCACTATCGAGAAAAACAAAGTGAAGATGCCTGGCTAAAAGTACTGACCTTTATGGAGAATAATGTAAAGCGCCTCGCGGCTTAACTGAGCGCCCCCGGGCATAACTAAGGTTGATAGGCCGGGCTCATGCCTTGATCTACATCACTGAAATAGAAGAACATTGCCGGACAAAACACATTTGAAATATATGCAGCAAATTTCCTTCTTTTTTTGGCAACTATGCCTGCTACGAGAGAGCCCGGATCGAATACCGACCACGCCATTCGTACTTGCACTCGTCCTCGGTGTTTACCTGGTTATCGCGCTTATCGCGGTTACCATAGGTCGACCAGCACTGGGTTTGGTTGGAATAGTTGGTACCGTCATCGTCGGCCTGATATTTCCAGCGGCACTGACGTGGGGGCTGCTCGCCTTTAAACAAGCCACGGAACGATTTGTAGCAACCTACTCTGCCCTTCTTGGAACCAATTCCATCATCTTGATTATTTTGCTGCCTGTTAATCTCATACTGCTGAACACTGACAACGAAAGCCTGAAACTGCTGGCGGATTCTGTTTCCTGGGTCTGCCTTGGCTGGTGGTTGGCTATTGCGGGTTTTATTTACCACAAAGCAACCAATATCAGCCTGATTCAGGGGTCAGCCATTGCTTTCGTCACGGAACTGCTGGGCGTAATCACTTCAGTCAATTTATTCCCAGCCACCTGATCACCATGCATCTCCATATTCTTGGTATTTGTGGAACCCTGATGGGGAGTATTGCCTTACTTGCACGCGAACTAGGTCATCAGGTATCGGGCTGCGACGAAAACGTTTACCCGCCCATGAGCACTCAACTTGAAAACGCAGGGATTAGACTTTCGACCCCTTACTCTGCAGAAAACGTGGCAACAGATGCAGACCTCATCCTGATTGGGAACGCGAACTTACCGAGAGGTAACTCGGCAGTGGAAGCCGTCCTGGACAAGGGGTTGCCTTACACTTCCGGGGCTGAGTGGTTAGGCCGGTACGTCTTACAGAACCGCTGGGTCATCGCAGCAGCAGGTACTCATGGCAAAACGAGCACCAGCAGCATGATCGCATGGATTCTGGAATATGCAGGTTTAAAGCCCGGATTTCTCATCGGCGGCGTACCATCGAACTTCACGGAATCAGCCCGCATTGGATCCGACCCCTTTTTTGTCATCGAAGCTGACGAATACGATACGTCGTATTTCGATCGACGCTCAAAGTTCCTCCATTATCGACCAAGAACTGTGGTCCTTAATAATCTTGAATATGATCACGCGGACATTTTTCCTGACCTGGCGTCAATCCAGAACCAGTTCCATCTGTTACTAAGGACGATCCCGGCGACAGGCCTCATCATTCATCCAAAGGAGGATGAGAACCTGCAATCCGTATTTGATCTGGGTTGCTGGACACCACGTTTGAGTTTCGCCAATGGCAAAGATCAGAATGCGACTTTCTGTGCAAACCTCCTGCGCGACGATGCAAGCCGTTTCGAAGTTGCGGCTGATGGCAGGGAGATTGGCATCGTTCAATGGTCATTGACCGGGAAGCACAACATGCACAATGCACTGGCTGCTATCGCAGCGGCAAGACATGTTGGCGTAAAGCCGCAAATAGCCAGCCAGGCGCTCTCTAAATTTCTCGGCGTTAAACGGCGCATGGAACTGATTCATGATGCCAGGGGAGTTCGTGTCTACGATGATTTCGCGCATCACCCGAGTGCCATCTCAACCACCCTCGATGGGCTGCGTAAGCAGGTGGGAAGAGAACGAATTCTCGCTATCGTGGAACCCGGTTCTCACACGATGAAGAACGGTACACACGAGGCTACTCTTGCCCAGTCGGTGAGACTCGCCGACCAAACCATCTGGTTTGAACCTTCAAATCTTAGCTGGGACTTTGCATCTGCTGTGGCGTCCAAGACGACCAGGGTGACCCGGGATATAGATGAAATCATTAACTGGGCCGTGCAGTTCGCTTCCCAGGCGCAGCCTGCCCACATCGTCCTCATGAGCAACAGCAGTTTTGGGGGTATCCAGGCAAATCTCGTAAACCACCTTCGAGGCGCCCAGTAACATGCAGGAAACGGAGCTGTTTGAACCGATAAAGAAGTACTTCGAAGGTCACGGCTACTCGGTCAACGCGGAAGTGAAAGACTGTGATGTCACCGCTACCCGCGACGACGAACTAATCGTGATTGAACTTAAAACCAGCCCGAATATGAATTTATTGATCCAGGCTACCGACAGACAACGTATCACCGACGCCGTGTATGTTGCCATTCCTGTCGTGACTTCCAACCGGAAACGCTGGCGAGGAGTCCAGCGAGTATTACGTCGTCTGGAATTAGGCTTGCTGGTGGTGTCATTCGGCCCGTTAGGAGCCACTGTCACAAAATTGTTTGATCCCCTTCCTGCTCAAAAACGAAAACCAAAAGGAAGACGGCGCGCGGTAATCCGGGAAATCACAGAACGTAGTTCCGACTACAACACTGGCGGCAGTACCAGAAAAAAGCTGGTCACGGCATATCGTGAAAACGCCATCCTGGTTGCGACTTGTCTGGAGCAGTTAGGTCAGTGCTCACCGAGGAGACTTAAGGATCTCGGAACCGGGGACAGGACTCCCGGCATCCTTTCCAAAAACCATTACGGGTGGTTCCAGAGAATAGACCGGGGGGTCTATTCAATCACCGACCAGGGAAGACAGGAAATCCGGTCCTATGCCGAACTGCACAGGAGAAGTCTGGAATTTCTTCACCTTAAAAATGTCGATTCCTGATAAAGTTTAGTCTGCAACAGAGCCTGTTACGGGAGATTTATAGGAGTATGCAGAAAATAGCATTTATTGGTTTAGGGATAATGGGGTACCCAATGGCAGGTCATCTGTCGCGCGCGAATCATGAGGTCACTGTATACAACCGGACTTCCGAGAAGGCCGTAGCCTGGAAGGAGGAATATCAGGGCGCCATAGCCAATACCCCATGTAAAGCCGCTGAGGCTGCCGATATTGTCTGCCTGTGTGTGGGCAATGATGATGACGTGAGGTCCGTCGTATATGGCAAGGAGGGTATCCTCGCGGGATTGAGGGAGGGTTCATTGCTTGTTGATCACACGACTGCTTCACCTACTCTGGCACAGGAGCTTGCCATGGTTACTGATGAACGCAAGTGTGGTTTTCTTGACGCACCCGTGTCAGGTGGTCAGGCTGGCGCAGAAAACGGTGCGTTAACGATAATGGTAGGGGGCGATGAAACTTCTTTCGCTAGATCAAAACAAGTTCTGGAAATCTATGCCAAATCCGTTCGGTTGATGGGTCCAACAGGTAGCGGACAATTAACCAAGGCTGTCAACCAGATTTGTATCGCTGGCATTTTGCAGGGACTCTCTGAAGGGCTACATTTCGCAGAAAAAGCTGGTCTGGATATCAAAGCTGTTGTTGACGTTATCTCCAAAGGTGCAGCACAGTCCTGGCAGATGGAAAACCGATCCGAGACGATGGCTGCAGGAAAATTCGATTATGGATTTGCGGTGAACTGGATGCGTAAAGATCTGGGCATAGCCCTGGACACGGCAAACAGCATGCAGGCTTCCTTGCCACTGACAGCATTAGTAGATCAATTCTACATGGATGTGCAGCGACTCGGCGGTGGACGCTGGGATACCTCAAGCTTGATAGAGCGTTTACGAATGCCTGATCTCATCAGGGACACGTAAAAACATTGGTAATCAAACTAGTTGGCGCCTGTCCAGAAAATGATTTATTCACTATTACAAGCGTTCATTTGCTTTCTTAGCTCGGCGTTGTTCGGGTCACTGTGCCGGGCACAAGTGATGTAGTGATTTTCTCAACAGGAATTAATTAACTCAATTGGCGGGCGTTCCCGCAAATTTGATAAGATACGCCCTTTTTTGCGCCCATGAATCTGAAGCAACTACTTGATGACAAGGTCACGGCAGCGATGTCCGCTGCCGGGATCGCGGATGCTAACGCGGTGGTGAAACAGGCACAGAGAATAGAGTTTGGTCACTACCAGGCCAACGGCATCATGGGTGCAGCCAAAAAGCAAAAAGCAAATCCGCGAGAACTGGCAGAGCAGGTCTTGGACCAACTTGGCGACGATCACAATCTCCATCTTGAAGTGGCTGGCCCGGGTTTTATCAACATCACATTGACCTCTGATTTTCTTGCCGATGCCCTACAAAATCTGCAAAACAATCAGCGCCTGGGCATTGAGGAAAGGCCGAGCAAAGTTATTGTCGTTGATTACTCGGCACCAAATCTTGCCAAGGAAATGCATATTGGCCATCTCAGGTCCACTACAATTGGTGACGCCACTGTGCGGATTCTTGAATTCCTGGGGCAGGAAGTTATCCGGGCTAACCACGTGGGTGACTGGGGGGCGCAGTTCGGCAGCTTACTGGCCTATATGGACCAACTCGCCACTCAAGGCGAAAAACTTAGTTCCGAACTGAAGGACCTGGAAAAGTTTTACCAGTCAGCCAGCGCACTTTTCAAGTCAGATGAAACGTTCGCTGCGAAAGCCAGGCGCTTCGTCGTCAAGTTGCAAAGTGGCGACGAAAAGTGTCGCGCGCTGTGGAAAGAATTTATTGCGGAATCAACCCGCCACTGCCAGGCTGTTTATGACCAGTTGAATATCACCCTGACACCCGATGACATCATGCCTGAAAGCGCATACAACGATGCCTTGCCAGCAGTCGTCGAAGAACTCGAACAAAGAGAACTGCTGGTAGAATCAGATGGTGCGAAGTGTGTATTCCTCGACGAATTCAAAGGCAAGGACGGCAAACCGTTACCCGCCATTGTGCAGAAATCAGATGGTGGCTACCCTTACATGGCAACTGATTTAGCTGCAGTTCGTTATCGTACAAATAGTCTCAACGCGCATGAGGTCTTGTATTTCGTCGGCGCACAGCAGCTACTTCACCTACGCCAGGTCTTCGCGGTCGCCACTGCAGGGGGATACATAACTAACAATCAGCGGTTCCGGCACCTGCCAATTGGTTGGGTGCTAAAGTCTGACGGTACGCCTTTTAAAACCCGCGATGGTGCTGACGTGAAGCTCATCGACGTTTTGGATGAAGCGATTGATCGTGCCTACAAATTAGTCGATGAGAAGAACCCTGACTTGAGTCCGGAAGACAAGAATAATGTCGCAAATGTAATCGGCATTGGCGCCGTCAAGTATGCGGAACTGTCGAAGAATCGCGTCACGGACTACATATTCGACTGGGATACTATGCTCTCGTTCGAGGGCAATACTGCCCCCTACCTGCAATACGCCTATACCAGAATTCGCAGTATCTTTCGCCGGGAAAATATCTTGCAGAAGGAAATCACTGGTGAATTTCACTTAACTGAAAAAACAGAGACCCAGCTCGCGGTCAAATTACTGCAATTCAGCGAGGCCATCGACGGTGTTATTGAGGATTACCAGGCGAATATTCTTTGCAACTACCTGTTTGATTTGGCTGGAATATTTATGAGCTTCTATGAAGCCTGCCCGGTGTTGAAAGCCAGCGAACCGCATCGCACAAGCCGATTGCTACTCTGTGACCTGACCGCGAGAACACTGCACAAAGGCCTGGATCTCCTCGGCATAGAGACAGTAGAGCAGATGTAGAATGTCCCTTAAATTAGTTGCAGCCCGGTCATTAAACAATGTCATTGGCAACAATAACGAAATCCCCTGGAAAGTACGGGGTGAGCAAAAGCTTTTCAAGGAAATCACCATGCATGGCGTCCTAATCATGGGTCGCAAATCATTCGAGTCGATTGGAAGACCCTTACCGGGACGAGTCACTATTATCGTCACCAGAAACACTCAGTATCATCAGCCCGACTGTGAGATTGCAGCAAGTCTCGAGTCAGCGATCGATTCCGCCAGGCAACATGATAAACCAGTGTTCGTCGCCGGTGGCGGCGAGATTTACAGCCAGGCATTACCGATTGCAACTGGGGTACATCTCACCACAATACAGTGTGAAGTTGACGGCAGTATTTTTTTCCCGCCGTTTCCAACTGACGATTTCACACTGGTGGAAGAAAAATTTTATCAATCAAACATTGACTATCTTTACCAATACTACGAGCGACGATGACACCAGGGGGAAAAGGACATCCTCCTAGAGTGGCGAGATCCCTTCCGACACCAGGACAATGGAATTCGACTGGCAGGATTCACCCTCCTTGCTTACTGCGGCACACATATCCACCACCGGCACTGCCCCGATGATACTGCTGGATGTGGATCGTAAATGCACGCGGATCTGCTCCCCTGACAAGGTAGGCTGTCGTTCTTTCATCAGCGCCGCGATACCTGAGATGTAAGCCGTGGCCATGGAACTGCCTGATCTAAATGCGTACGTAGCACCGGGAGTCGTGGTGAGGACATCTGTTCCGGGGGCAAGAATCCCGAAGGTGTCAGCTGACTCATCCATGCCTATTGGCGTTCCAACCGCAATGACCTCATGCATTGAAGCAGGAAATGAAGAATTCGATCTTGGATCAACCGCGGCGACTAAAACAATTCCCCTGTCACTGGCTGCCTTCAGCAATCTTCTGATGAGCAAATCATCGGGACCGGCCAGACTAAGATTAACGATATCCGGCTGCTGATTAATAACGTCTACCAGCGCCTTCATCAGTGAAACAGAATCACATTTTGCCCTGCGGGTTACTCGATCCTGCCAACACGACTTAAATACCATCAATTTAACATCAGGCGCTACACCGACAATGCCAAGTTTGTTATTCGCAGCTGAGGCTATTACACCAGCCACAGTTGTACCATGTTCGTCCTGGTCGAATCGGTTTTGATCATGAGCAACAAAATTGCGGGAATAAATGATCCGATCCATCAATTCCGGATGGGTGCGATCTATTCCAGTATCCACCAAGCCGATAACAACATCTTTACCAGTCGCCAGACGATGTATGTTTTCAATATCATCACTTTTTACGGAATTTTGTAGCTGGAAATAGGGATCATTGTAAGTCAACAGTTGATAGGTCTTCACCGACTCAACCGAGTCGACCCGAACATCGGCAACAAGGTCCGCCATGACCTCTTCCATGGTTTTCTTCACGCTGAATTCTGCAACCACTGCTTCGAGCCCCAAAGACTTCATGGACCACTGGGAAACTTTCTTAAGACGATGAAAGCGTAGGACGTCATCGATAATGGACTGTGATTTTTCCTTAACCAGCGCCGGTTCCATATCGGTAAATGACGCATGGGAATAGGAGGTTAGCAATGACGGATCTGCTGCCAGTTCATTTGCAACGGTAAACACAACCTGACGTGAAAATTGCTCCTCCACCGGCCTGCTATCTATCGACGCACAGCCGGATAGAAGAATGGTAATCGTGAGCAAGAGGCGCAGCGGATCAAGCACTATTCACTAAACCTCGCATACTGAACTCCCTCAATTTTCCGCATCGCCTGCAGGTACTCCTCACTCGTCATCTCAGGTGGAATCTCAACTTCAACAACATAAATCCCTTCCTCATCCGGCCCACTGACTATGTTTGAACGTGTCTCAATCAGGGCTTTACGCATTGTCAGCGCCTGGATGGGTTGGTCAAAGGTCAAAGCCACTCTATGTGAGACCCCGCGGGTCTGAGTTTGCGTCGTCAAGGTACGAAAACCGGTGGAATCCACTTCCGGGACCACCGACGGTTGAAAAGCACCCACAATTGCCACAATAAATGCCAGACTGGCGGCGATCCCAGCAAAAGGCATCCAATTTCGAGTTCGTAAGCCCTCGTCCAGTCCGGCCGTACTTTCCCGATTTCGCTCTGCTTCTTCAATTCTTGAAAGTAGCTGCTTGTATGAAAAACGATAATCCGGCACAACCTGATCATTTTCTTTTACGAACGCTTCTAGGCCCTGTAATTGATCTCTTTCCTTACGGCATTCCGGGCATTCTCTGAGGTGGACCATTACAAGGTCTCGTTCCTTCTCCCCCAGGGTTTCATTGATAAACCAAGGCAGTAGTTCAAGAATTTCTTCGTGCACTGCTATCTTCCCCATAATTTTCTATAGTCCCCATTTTTGCGGCCCATAACGACCGATTAATACAAGTGACCTAGTCGATTATTTCCTTGCCAATATCGACTCCAGCATTATTTTGTTCCTGCAAAAGCGGCAATAGTTTAGCCAGCCTGCGTCGTGCATGAAACATTCTGGTTTTTACAGTATTGACCGGGCATTTCATGATTTCTGCAATTTCCCGGTAGGAATAGCCTGAGAAGTAGGTGAGTTCTACCACCGAACGCTGATCGACTGAAATCTGGTCCAGTCCGCTGGCTAACCAGTCCTGCAAGCCCAGTTTACTGATGAGATTACGCGTTTCTTCAATATCCTCAGCTTCGTGCAGGCTTTGTGCCTGTTGTTCCGGCATCCTTCTCAACCGGTCTAGGGCCTTGATACCTTTGAGATAGGCTATCCCGGTGATCCAGGTAGAAACTTTGGATCGTCCCTGAAATTGTTCAGCTTTTTCCCATACCACGAACAAGGTGTCGTTTACCACTTCTTCCACCATTTCAGGGCGACGCATTAAACGGCTCAGATACCGGGTTAACTGCGGGTAAAATCGAGAATAGAGTTTTTCGAACGCCACCTTGTCCTTAATGGCCACGCGCTGCAGCAACTTAAGGTTTTCAGCGTCTTCCGGCCCACGGCTGGTTTTCAGCGCATGGATGGGCTTTTTCAAGATCATCTCCTACCCCGCACAATTGGAAATATCCGTTAAAGGCCATTCAGTATAGAACAGCCTCCCGGATACTGTGCGCGAATTCGTTAGAAACGTTCATTATATTTACTATGGTGGAACCGGGCATCCACGGACAAGGTATTTAACCCGTTTTGCTTTCGTTTTAGCGATTTGAGGCCCCTTTTTGCATCATAAACCGGCGTAAATATTGGGCAATCCCTCCAAATCGTCGGCCATGTCGAGTTGTTCAACTGAACCTGTGCAGATAAGATCGTCCACCATGGAAAATTCGATGACCCTAACAAGGATACAATTCAGCTTTGATCGTTACAAAGATGATCGAGTGACCATATTCCATCAGGGAAAACCAGCCACTAGACTGAAGGGCAAACGAGCGGCCAGCTTCCTAAACCAGATTTGTCAGTCTGACCTCGAGCAAGCGCAACTCTCCATGGCGAAAATGACCGGAAATTTTAAGAGAGGTAACGAACGCATGTCCAGGCGCGGGAATAAACCATGAAAATCAGTGCCCGGGCAGGAAAGAGGCTGATTCTCGTAATAGGAAAGTGGGCTATTCTGGTATTTCTTGCGCCTCCACTTCATGCTGACTTTGACTCTGCCGCCAATGCCTACAGGGCCAAAGATTATCTAATTGCGTTGGAGGAATTCGAGCCACTGGCGGAACAGGGAGACCCAAGAGCGCAGACCGTACTGGCGTTAATGTATAAATACGGCGAGGGAACCCAGCAGGACCTGGACAGCTCGTTTGCTTGGTATAGAAAAGCGGCTGAACTCGGTTATGCACCGGCACAGTATCACACCGGGGTAATGTTGGCGGATGGAGTCGGCGTAGACATGGATATAGATGAAGCAATAGAGTGGCTCACCCGATCAGCCGAATCCGGATTTTCACGAGCCAATGACAAACTGGAAGAACTCCATGCATCGAGAGTCATCGCCAGTACAACAGTGGACGAGTTTGTTCCCTGGTCACAAAGCTGGGATTTCAACTTACCCAATGAGCTACGTTTTCGCCTTGACGATGATTCAACATTTTCACCCGTCGCATCCATCCCGAACTATCGTGTTCAGCTTGGCGCCATGAGCTCCAAGCTTTCAGCGGAACAACTATGGATCCGGCTGATGAATGACAATCCATCACTATTTGAAGGTCTTTCACTTCTGGTCAAGGAATCAATACGACCCAACCGTACCCTCTATCGGGTCCAGACCGGACCTTTCGATACCCTGGGACAAGCAAGATCTTTCTGCGCAAACCTAACCAACAGTCGTGGGAATGCGATCGGCTGCCTCGCTCTACAGCCGACTCCTTGAAGATCACAGGTTAGCTCATGGATATAGAATTCAGTAAGGAAGATCTGGAATTCCAAAAGGAAGTCCGCGCATTTATCGAGAAAAATTTACCCACCGGGACGGAGCTTTGGACCAAGCGCACTCGATGGTTCGATGCACTGCGCAAGAAAGGTGGCTGGGATATCCCGAAATGGCCCGTGGAATTCGGAGGACCGGGATTTACCCCGACTCAGCGATACATTTTCGATATGGAGATGGGTCGCTGCAACACTCCCCCACAACTTCCTTTCGGGGTCGGTATGCTGGCACCAATCCTCATGAACTACGGCAGCAAGGAACAGCAGGACCGATTCCTGCCGGGTATTCGTGATGGCAGCGTCAACTGGTGCCAGGGATACTCGGAACCCGGGGCCGGTTCCGACCTGGCAAACCTTCGAACCAAAGCGGAACTATCAGAAGACGGCACGCACTATGTTGTCAACGGTCAAAAAACCTGGACAACACTAGCCCATATCGCCCATTGGATTTTCTGTCTCACCAGAACGTCAGGTGACGGCCCCAAACAGGAAGGCATTACTTTCCTGCTAATGCCGATGGACGATCCTGGTATTGAAGTAAAGCCGATCATCACCCTGGGTGGCAGTCACTCCGTCAATGACGTTTATCTCACCGATGTGAAAGTTCCGGTAGAAAACCGCGTGGGAGAGGAAGGCAAAGGTTGGACATACGCCAAAGGGTTACTGATCCATGAGCGAACTGGATTGGCTGGCATCCAGAATTCCGTATGGGCCCTGGAAAAAGCAAAGGACACAGCAAGGTCCGTCAAGGTAGGGAAAAGAACCCTGATGGATGTGCCCATGTTCAGGAACAAGGTGGGTGAACTTGAAGCGGAGCTGATGGCGCTCGAGTTCACGGAACTCCGTAGCCTGGCTTCAGCTAGCGAGGGAGGCGATCCCGGACCGGAATCTTCCATCATGAAGCTCAAGGGAACCGAGATACAGCAACGCATTTCAGAATTAAACCTTGAAGCCGCCGGAATTTATGCCGCGCCCTGGGGGACACAAGCGGTGGGCCACAAATTTGCGCGGGGCGCCACATCCGGATACCTGGGAGGACGTGCCACCACTATCTACGGCGGCGCCAGCGAAGTGCAGAAAGATGTAATCGCCAAGAACGTGCTCGATCTGGGCTCCTAGATGAATCTCTCCTATACAGAAGAACAACTTTTACTTCGCGATAGCGTGCAAAAATTTATTTCGGATAAATACGACATCAGCGAGCGCAATAAAATTACCGCAACTGATGAAGGATTCAGCCGCGAGAATTGGCAACTATTCGCAGAACTCGGTTGGTTGGCCCTGCCTTTCGACGAGGAGGATGGAGGCATTGGCGGTTCGCCAGTGGACACCATGGTTTTGATGGAAGAGTTCGGCAAAGGCCTGGTGGTGGAACCCTATTTATCGACAGTTGTTATGGTCGGTACCGCCATCAGTGAAGCCGGGTCGGCAGATCAGAAATCAGACATCATCCCCGGCATTATTGATGGCAGTTTGATCGCCACCTTTGCTTATGCCGAAGAACAGGCACATCACGATCTCAACTACATCACGACCAGCGCCAAAAAAGACGGTGATTTCTATCTGATCAATGGCACTAAATCCGTCGTGCTCAACGCCCAATCTGCGGACAGGATCCTGGTGTCAACGCGAACCAGTGGAGGCAATGCCGATGTCAATGGCATCACGCTGTTTCTGCTGGATGCCAACGCTGCCGGAATTAGCAGGCAGGACTATCCCACGGTGGATGGACTCAGGGCGTCGGAAATTACATTCAAGGACGTTAAGGTTCCATTAACCAATATCGTTGGTGAAATCGGCAAGGGTGGCGCCATCGTGGACAAGATTGCGACACGAGCAATCCTGGCTCTGTCCGCAGAATCCGTTGGCGCGATGGAAGTACTTTATAAAGACACTATCGAGTACACAAAACAGAGGGAGCAGTTTGACCATCCGTTGAGTGATTTCCAGGTACTGAAACACAGAATGACTGAAATGTTTATGGAATACAGCCTGGCAAAATCACTCTGCATGAAGGCCACGATGCTGGCTACCCAGGACTCGAACGACACTCCGCGTACCGTTCA
>JAPUGI010000295.1 GCA_027292925.1 Gammaproteobacteria bacterium | reverse complement strand
AACGACTGGACAACGGTCAACGGCGATGTAAATCAAATGAATTACGCAGAATCAATTATCGGCGTGGATTGTCCGCTATGGGCACACAACGGACTTTTTGTGGCTACAAATCCCGTTAGACTTCGTGTCCGTTGTTGAGCAGTAAGCGGCGCTAATCCTTCCAGAAATCCTTAAATCTGGCTGGTGATAGTTCCGTGTACCTGCGGAACGTTGGTTTGCATCATTACCTAGACGGTATAACCTTCTTCACTTAATGGCATCCGTCGAACCCTGTGTCCCGTTGCTGCGAAAATCGCGTTGCCAACAGCCGGTGCAAGGGGTGGCAGTGCGGGTTCGCCAATTCCCGTTGGGGCGTAGTCACTTTGGATAAAGTGGATATCCACTCTAGGTGAACTCGGCATACGCAGTATTTTGTAATCATGAAAATTGGACTGCTGAATTCTTCCATTCTCCATCGTGATTTTCTGCGCGGCCATGGTACTGAGCCCATCGATGACAGCGCCTTCCACCTGGGAGGTTGCACCGCTCATATTGATAATCGGGCCAATATCGACTGCCACGGTGACATTGTGCACGGTGAGTTTCTTGTCGGCGTCGACACTCACTTCCGCCACCTCGGCAATATGGGCTGCATGACTGAAATGAAAAGCCAGTCCAAGCCCACGGCCTTCCGGCATCTTTCGACCCCAGCCCGCCTTTTCTGCAGCGAGTTTGATGACATCGACTGCACGTCCCGTATTGAGTGAGCGGATATTGCCTTCATCAAACCAGCGAGGTTCACCCATGATCTCCAACAGGAATTCCAGGTGATCTCGACCTGCAGCGAGAGCAAGTTCATGGATAAAGCTCTGGATGACGAACGCGGTTGTGTTGGCACCTGGCGCACGCCAGGGACCGCAAGGTGTACCGATCTCGAACATGGTTTTCGTTGCTCGGACGTTTTCAACGTTCAACATTGGGAATTCTGTCTCACGAAATCTGGAGCCAGAGACGGGTTTCCCGTCGTTAGTCATCCCTATAAAATGATCTTCAAAAGCTACGAGTTTGCCCTTGGAGGACAATGCGCCCTTTACAGACTGGAACCCACCCA
This sequence comes from Gammaproteobacteria bacterium, assembly GCA_027292925.1. Lineage (GTDB taxonomy): Bacteria > Pseudomonadota > Gammaproteobacteria > Pseudomonadales > Azotimanducaceae. Next base: position 3,943 of record JAPUGI010000295.1, on the reverse strand, counting down.
CCCTGAAGAAGTCATGGTGAATATTATCTTCACGCGTCCAGGTATGTTTTACAGGAGCACCAGCTCGACGTGACATCTCAATTGCCTCACACACATATTCATTGCTTATACGGCGACCGAAACTGCCACCAAGTCGCATCTGGTGGATCGTGACCTGTTCCTGTTCGAGACCATACATGGGTTTGGTGACGCGATATGCGCCTGCGGGGAACTGAGTAGGTATCCATAGTTCCAGGGTATCCTTTTCACCGATCGTACCCGCCTTGTAATAGGCAGTACAGTTCATGGGTTCCAAGCAAAAATGCGAGACAAACGGATATTCGTAAAACGCAGTGAGGGTCTGGTTCTCAGCATCTGAAAACTCACGGTCAACACTGCCACTTTCATCTATCAATTCGTCGCCGCGCGTGTTCTGCAGCGCTTTTGCTCTGGCGACCAGATCAGTCCAGCTATCTTTCGAGGCGCCTGACTCGTCCCATTCGACTTTCAATTTTTGTTTAGCGTTAAAAACCGCCCAGGTTGAGGTACCTATTATAGCGACACCATCTAACAATTCCCTTACGTTGTCATTACCCTTGACCAGAAACGCATCTTTAACACCGGGCAGTTTTTTTATCTCATCAATATTTGCACTGACGATTTTGCCGCCGATTGCCGGGCACTTGTGGTAGGCGCCGTAAAGCATGTCCGGTACACGTGTATCAATACCAAACAGTGCAAGACCTGTCGTGATCACGAGATTATCCACGCCGGAAATGGAGGTACCGATGATGGTGTAGTCCTCGCGGTCTTTAAACACGAGTGTGCTTGGATCAGGAACAGGTTGTTTCACGGCAAGTGCTGCGAGTTGGCCAAAGGTCAACGAACGACCAGATGTATGCGAAACGGCACTTTCATGTGCCTTGAGTTCATCTTTTGGCAGTTCCATCGCAGTTGATGCAGCACCAATGAACATCTCGCGAGCTGATGCACCCATCTGACGCATTAGATCGAAACTTCGTGGAATGGTTGTAGAACCACCGGCACCTTGCAGCCCGAAACGTTCATCAACAGGTGACTGCAAGACCCGTACATCTTCCCATTTCGCCCCCATCTCCTCTGCAATGATCATCGGTAAGGCGGTCTTGATGCCTTGGCCCATTTCCGGATTTGATGAGTAGATCGTAATTTCACCTTCCGATGACACCTGAATAAAAGTATTTAGTTCGACTGAGCCAACAAGACTTCCCAGGTCTTCTGCTGCTACTAGTCTCATAGGCAGGACTGACGCCAGCAAAAACCCGCCGCCGGTGATACCACTCAACTTCAGAAAGGAGCGACGATTAAGATTCGGCTGGGAAGAAGCTCGAACTACTGCTTTGGTAACTGCTGACACCAGATCGTTGTTATTCATGCTACGTCCTCCTTAGGGCTAACAGATGAGGGTGGGGTTGCTGCGTTGAAGTAGGTGGCGGCACTGTGGATGGCCTTACGAATGCGATTGTAAGTACCACACCGGCAATAGTTACCCGCCATGGCCGCATCAATATCCGCATCGGTGGGCGTGGGTTTTTCTTCAAGCAGGGCGGCGGCAGACATGATCTGGCCCGCCTGACAGTAGCCACACTGTGGCACACCCAAATCGATCCACGCCTGCTGTAGCGGATGCAGATCAGTGCCTTGCGCAAGGCCCTCGATGGTGCGAACAGACTGTCCCGAAATATCAGAGACTCGAACTAAACAGGATCGAGTGGGCGTGCCGTTAACGTGAACAGTGCAGGCACCGCACTGGGCTATACCACAGCCGTACTTGGTTCCCACCAAACCCAGTACATCTCGCAGTGCCCACAACAGGGGCATTTGCGAATCGACATCGAGTTCCCGATTCTCTCCATTCACTTTCAGTTGATATCTGGTCATAAAAGTTCCCTCATTTCAGCTTGTCATTAGTGTACTGTCGGAAGGGGGTGTGCGCGAGTTGCATTTGACGCCGACCTGAACAATTAGGCTTAATAGGACGCGTCCACCACCCGTAAAAACCCTTTCGGGTAATCTGGTGTAAGGAGGGGGAATGGATAGCATTCTAGACGCCCAAGAGAAGCTCGGAGATGTGGCCGCGGCCCGATTGGATCACATTCGCCTCGCGACATTGTCACAGCGTCGCGTAAGAGGTGAGATTCGAAAAATCTTAGCGCTTCTTGAGGAGGAACTCGCCAAGTGGTAAGAATCCTTGCATTCGTATTCGGCGCATTCCGACCGCCATCTTGCTGCTTGCAATGTCCGGATTGGTTAAGTGTTATCAGATGCCTGCGCCGCTACCGAAGTCGTTGGAATAGCTGATGATGTCTGCTTCGGGCACACAACGGACTTTATTGTGGCTACAAACTCCATTACATTTCGTGTCCGCTGTTGAGCAGTCACCGGCGCTAATCTTTCCAGAGATCAATGAAAAGCAACTAAAACACCTCTTTTTCAGGAGCAGTTGCTGACCCTATGGGTAGGTATTACTCGGGTAAGGAATTCCCAGGAACCCGGCAAATTGCCGTGTTACTAGCCAATCATAAGGGTGAATTCGCTTTGGTGAAGTTTACTAGCCTTCGATTTTTGATCTATCCAGAATGTGGTATTTGGGAGTCACACCGTCTAGCAGATCGAACCGGGCCATGGGGGGGTGGGTCCGATCCTTTAATCTAGATGGCGGAATCAAGCTGGTCGCGATCTTGTGCAGCGACAACTCGAAACCATTGGATGTTGGAAGACCTTCCTCTGTGTAAAGCTGAATACATCTCCCATCACGTTCAGGTTCTGTTTAGAAACGATTCATGCTGCGTTCAGCAGGTGAGGATTAATGTTGCCTCATCTTCACATCACAGTATCGAGTTAGACATGAAAAAATTCTTGATCCAAATCGGCGTTGTTGTATCCCTTGCTGGAACCGTTGCGATATCGGCCCACGCTGAACATCGACACCGGGATGCAGAACCCGGATTCAGTCGAACGATCGTCCAGCACGACGGTGGATATCGACGTTATGACTGGCGTGGCTTTTTCCGAGAAATTCGCCATGCACGCAAACACACTAGCGACCATCGCAGGCAGCATAGACGCGAATTTGTCAGGCACGATCGATGGCACTGGCGTAGCGATGACCGGCGGGATGGTTACTACTACGGTGATCATGCAGAAGTCCACCATGAGCAACGACACGCAGAACGTGATTTCCATCGTTACCAGCGGCGTCACTAGTAACCGGGGACTTAGTTCCCCGGGTAGTCGTTAAGCCGTAATGTGATGCAATCTGGTAGAGTAAGCCGTAAGCAGGGAGAAGGCTGATGAGTAATACCAAGACTGTCACTACTGGATTCACCCTGGGAACGCTCGTTGCCGTCGCGCTCTCATGGTCGGTCAACAAGTCTATCCTCTGGGCGATTGTTCATGGCTTCCTGAGTTGGCTCTACGTGGTTTACTACTTGGTGTTCTAGACGTGACTCAGGGTGATTCTCGGTCGAGCAACGCTGGCATTTCGCCACTCTCAGTGATCTGTGAGTCTCCCCTCTAACGCGCTGCTGGCAACGGCGATTATGACGATCGTACCGTCGTCCTTTTCTATCCACGCAAACACCGACTCTCGCATCGGATCCTCCGCCGAAGGTCCCATCGCCACACCTTTGATACTGATGTGATCGTTCGGCCAACACGGATTGGTGAATTTCACGTCGAGTTGGCCACTCTGGAACCAGCGATCTCCAAAATACCCATCGAGCAGATGACCGATGTAGGACATTGTCATACGACCGCCCACTACCACGTCTCGGAAACCGAGTTCCTTGGATGCCTGCAGATCGGTGTGGTAACTCTTACTGCCGTGAAAGTACTGCCCGCAAATCTCGTGTGTTATGTTGCGCGCGAAAACAGCCCGCCGGGTGGCGCGCCACCTAACCCCCCCGGGGTGCGGGGTTCGGGC
>JAPUGI010000294.1 GCA_027292925.1 Gammaproteobacteria bacterium | reverse complement strand
CGAGGGTGGTTGCGGCGCGCAGCTCCCAAGAACGGGCGTCCTGCTCGCGGGCGATGTGCAAGGCCCGATGAAAGCACTCTTCCGCCAAGGCCCCGTTCCGGTAACTGTCAAACTATCTGTCGCCTCATTGCGTTAAATCAGGCAGCCTTCCCCATAGTTCCAGGCATTTTTGTTACACCGCATTTTTCTGGGTTTAAATACGCTGCTGCTATCGGATCCCAGTTTCGAGTTTGACCGCTCCAACGTTCAGGATGTCGTGCTTTAGCCATCTCATAGACTTGTTTGCGTCGGATTAGTATTTCCCTGTCGAGACCCGTGTGACGTTGCTCCGGGGTGACGAAGTGGATGCCACTGTGACGATGTTGATGATTGTACCAATGTACAAAATCTCCCACCCATTGGCGCACCTGAGCAAGATTGGCAAATGGTTTGCCCGGGTATCGAGGGCAGTATTTCAAGGTCTTGAACAATGACTCAGAGTACGGGTTATCATTACTGACCGATGGACGAGAGAACGAAGGCACGACACCCAGCTTTTGCAGGGTCGCCAGCATGGTAGCGCCTTTCATTGGACCACCGTTATCAGAATGCAGCGTTACCTGATCCGGCTCGATCTGCTCGCACCGTACAATATCGTGCATAATCTCAGATGCCCACTCGCTGCTTTCCTGCTCATAAACCTGCCATCCGACGATCTTGCGACTGAAAATATCCATAAACAGATACAGATAGAAAAACAGGCCTTTGATCGTTTGCGGCAAGTAGGTGATATCCCAGCTATATAGTTGGTTGGGGGCATCGGCCATCAGTGACTTCGGTTGGCTGATCACCGTAGTCGGACGGCTAGCCTGACGATGCTTGAGCAGATGCTCTTCACGCAACACACGATAGAACGTTGATTCAGAAGCAATATACTGCCCTTGCTCAGCCAGCATTGGGACGATCTGGGTGGGTGGAAGGTCGGAGAACCGCTCTGAACTCGCGATCTGGAGCAACTGTTTGCGCTCAATCTCACTCAGTTTATTCGCGGGTACAAACTGACGCCTGGTACGGCCATCCTCACCGATCTCCCCTGATTGTCGCCAGCGCTGCAGGCTGCGAGGACTGATGCCGAGTATGTCACAGGCCTTGCGAATACGGGCGCCGGCGTTAGACGCTTCATCTACCCATTGCACCATGAGTTTGCGCTCTGGAAGATGAATCATCCTTCCTTGTCCTCCCAGAGCGCCCGGAACTTTTTTTGCAATACCAATAATGCAGCTGCTTCAGCGAGTGCCTTCTCTTTTCGGTTTAATTCGCTTTGCAGATTTTTATGGCTCGATTTCAGGTCACGCAGTTCAGCAAGATGAGCCGGTGATGACGAAGAGCCTGATTCAAAATCTTCCCGCCATTGTTTCAAATGATGGGTAAAAATACCGTTATGACGACAATAAGCGGACAGTGCTTGTTGATCCATCGCATGGGTGGATAACAAAGTATTGAGCCTTTGGGCCGGTGTCCAGTCCGCGGGCCGTTTAACGGTTGTATCCTTTTGTTTTACGGAGTTCTTTTTTTGCTTCATCCAGTTTTTCAAGGTCCAGTGGCTAAGGTTGAGTTCTTCGGCAATCGATATAACGCTACGGGAGCCACGAGCAAATACCTTTTGCAGCGCCTGTTGCCGGAAAGCATCAGTATATTGTGTTTTCAAGGGCATAACGGTCATCTCTGTTTAAAGTGGCGGGGAGGGCTGATTTTCAGCGCGCTGGTTGTTGGCGTATGTCCAGTCGCCCTACGGGCTCCCTTCCATACGCCAACAACCAGCAGTCCCACCAGGTAAAAGCCCCCTGTAATGAAGATTAAAAGGAGAGGCGACAGTTATCCTGACAGAGGGGGGTATTGAGCTCCGAAATCACCATTCGAGAATGCAGACCCTGTTGTGTGATGGGGAACGCAATACGACCAGCAAACGATTTAGTGAGTTTGTTGGCGGTTCTCCGGAGTCGTAGACCTGGTGCATGTACGAATGTCTTTTGTGCGGAACTCGGGAGGGCCTGTTGCTGGCCATTGTTGTCCAACAATGGCAGTTTTGGGGAAGTGTTTAACGAAGCCCAGAACAGGCGGCAGGGAATCGGACAAGTCAATAGTAGTGAGGAAGCCTGTGACCAAAGTAGCAATACAGCGGAATGGGTGGAGCGAAGTGACTTGACAGAGAGAAAGTTGAGTTAAACCGACGTGACTATGACACAGGGCATAACAGCAGCGTTTCCGGTATTAGCTCGACTACATGCAGCGGCACGGCAGGACAGCCGTTTGCGTTTCAACAACCTATTGCATCCGATAACGGAAGACATGCTTGAGCGTGCCTACCGCGCCTTGAATCGCAAGGCAGCGACGGGTATTGATGGTGTGGATTGGAAGAGCTACGGCGTGGAACTTGCGCCGAAGCTTAAAGATCTTTGCCACCGTTTACATGGCAACCGATACCGGCCGCAACCGGTAAAGCGAGCCTGGGTACCCAAAGACAATGGCCAGCAACGACCGATAGGGATAACTGCCCTTGAGGATAAAATCGTACAGCAAGCACTCGTCTGGATCCTGGAATCGATTTATGAGGCTGACTTCGCCGGATTTAGCTATGGGTTCCGAGCGAATCGGAGTCAACACGGTGCATTAGATGCCGTGTACATGGCGATTACGACGAAGAAAGTCAGTTGGGTGTTGGACGCGGATATTCAAGGTTTCTTTGATAACATCAATCATAAGTGGTTGATGAAGTTCCTGGAACAGCGGATATCAGATCCCAGAATACTCCGGCTTATCAAGCTGATGCTAACGGCGGGAGTTATGGATCAGGGTTGTAAATCCAGGACGGTGGTTGGTACACCACAGGGTGCAGTGATATCACCGATTTTAGGTAACATCTACTTGCACTACGCACTGGATTTATGGGTAGAACAGTGGTGACATCGCCATGCACGAGGCGAAGTGTACGTGGTCAGATATGCTGACGACAGTGTGTTTTGTTTTCAATATAAATCTGATGGCGAGCGTTTCCTGGAAGCGCTTGGCGACAGATTGGCAAAATTTAATCTAAACCTGAATCTGGCTAAAACTCACCTGATCGAGTTTGGGCGTTTTGCAGAAGCAAATCGAGCGGGCAGGGGCACTAGTAAACCCCATACCTTCGATTTTCTGGGTTTTACCCATATCTGCTCGCGACGCCGCAGCAACAATGGTTTTAGCTTACTACGTAAAACCATATCCAAGCGGCAGTGCCGAACGCTTAGCGCGATCAAGGTGATGTTGAAGAAAACCTACCATCAACGCCCGTCT
>JAPUGI010000293.1 GCA_027292925.1 Gammaproteobacteria bacterium | reverse complement strand
GTGTAACTTTCTTCGTGTTGATGGGTCGATAAAGAGTGCTCTCGTGCCAGGGTGGCGCAGATCGCCTCTGCCATCATCGGAACCAGGGTCAGTTTTGTTGGCCAGCACACCAGCAGGTTTTGTTTTGATTTATGGTACGGGTGGTCAGGTCTATTGCGTTCGGTCTGTGCGGGTTCTGCCCTGTCGATTCGGTGAGTCGCCCATTGGGCTTTGCTTAATGTCATCCAGGGAAATAGGGAAGACAGTTCCTTTTGAGCGAAATCAATCTGTTCTCCTTCACTGCGATGGACACCGGTTTCGGCAAGATTCCCGCCAAGGTACCACACAGGTAGGCCGTTTTTTGTTTTGTGGGTCGTAATGGTAACCCTCGGTTTGTCAGCGGAACTCAAGCTTACTGCGTGAGCGAAAACAGATGGAAGATCTTCCCTACAGAGCATCACCTGGTGCAAGGGGCGCTTTTGCATCTTGATGGAACCCGTCCGGCTGAGTAAATCTGCGTTTCCAACGCCTGCAGCTAGTACGTAAAGATCTGCTTCCAGATTGAGACCGTTTTCGAGTTTCACACATTCCACCTGGTTCTGCGCGTTGTAGACGAGCCGGGCATCACTGCGAAAAGTATGTTTATGAGCGAGGTTCTGTAAGGTTGTTAGTAACGAAGAGGTATTGATGACCAGGTCCTGCAATTGATATAGCCAACCTTTAAACTGTTCGTTGGAAAAAGGTTCCGGATACTTCTGCTTATCGAGTGACGAGACCCTCGATCGAATCGATTTGCTACCAAGAAACGTGGTCACCTTTGAACTGATTGATGCATCAGAGAACAGGTAATATTCGTTGGAAAGGACATCCACTTGCCTCAGATCCATAACTCCAGAACCAGACAGGCAATTACGCCAGGTTTCTGGCATGGTAGCGATACTTGTCGATGCTGGTGTGGTAAACCCACCAAGGGCGTATTTTATTCCGCCATGAATCATCCCTTGTGAAGCGATAGTCTGGTCACTACCGAGGGCGTTTTTTTCCAGTAGCAATGAATTGAACCCAAGCTGTTTGAAAGCGTTAAGTAACCAGAGTCCTGAAATACCACCACCGATCACAACGATGTCGGTTTTTATAGTATCAGCCATGTCTGTTCATTATAGCGCCTATGGCCAGTTGCAACGAGAATCCTGGCTATAGAAAGTGGTGTTGTGGATAGTTATGCTGGTTCCGCAACGAACTTATTGAGGAATGTCTTGCTAAGAATATTGTACAGCTTTCTGTTCTACTTAGCCGTTCCAGCGGTATTGGCCAGGTTATTTTGGCGTTCGATCAAAGAACCACTTTATCGACAATCGATGCTGCAACGATTTGGATTTGTGGAATTTGAAAGAGAAATTGGATCAAAGCTCATTTGGGTTCATTCAGTTTCAGCAGGAGAAACCATTGCTGCCATACCATTGGTCAGGAGACTAATTGCTCGTGGTTTCACCGTCCTTGTGACTACCATGACTCCAACTGGTCGGGAACGAGTGCTCACTCTGTTAGGGGATAGTGTTTTGCATTGTTATGCACCCTATGACCTACCTGATGTGGTCGGTCGGTTCCTAAAGCGAACCAGACCGAAATGCCTGGTGATTATTGATACTGAACTATGGCCAAATATCATCCATCAATGTTCCATGCAGAATGTAAAAACGATTCTTGTTAATGGTCGTCTGTCTGCCCGATCGGCAGCAGGTTACAAAAAGATTTCCAGCCTTGTAAAATCAATGTTGCTTGAAATTGATTGTTTGGCGGTACAAACACCTTCTCATGGTGAAAGGTTTATTGATTTGGGTCTCGCTGAAGAAAAGCTCGTGGTTGCCGGAAGTATCAAATTCGATCAAGAACTGCCTGTTGATTTCAGTAAAAAGGTATCGCAGCTTAAAGAAAAGGTTGGAGAGCGCCTAGTTGTAATCGGCGCAAGCACTCACCCCGGTGAGGAGGAAATGATTCTCAAAGCTTTTAAGTCGCTTCAAAATTCCCATAAGGAACTTCTTCTGATACTTGCGCCCAGACATCCGCATAGAAGCGATGAAGTCGCCGCGTTGGCCGAAAAAGAGGGAGAAATACTAATACGCTACACCGACAACAAAAACTGCAGTGAACGCACCACCGTCCTATTGTTAGATAAAATGGGAGAGTTGATCTATTTTTACGGTGTCTCTGATATTGCCATTGTAGGAGGTAGTTTTGTACCCGTCGGCGGGCATAATTTAATGGAAGCGGCAAATGCTCAAGTGCCGATCATCATGGGCCCATACATTGAGAACATTGAAGACATTGTCTCGATGTTTGCGGAAAATGGTGGCATGCGAATTGCTAGGGATGCAGCTGAACTTAGTGCAGAGCTTGATTCCCTGGTGTCTTCCGTAGACGAAAGGCAACTTTTAGTCGCGAGAGCGAACGACGTGCTGGAGATGAATCAGGGCGCGTTAGAAAGGGTCGAAAATCTAGTTGTTCAAACCATTACTTGACCAGACCTGTCGAATATTTTCAAGTCCTATGAGCAAACTTTTGTAACTTTTTGCAACGTTTATTCCTTTGTATCTGTGTTAATCTAGATCCCAACAATGTATTTCATGACTATCTTCGATGAAGCAGGAAATAAAAGAAAAGATATTGGGAAGACGGCGTTATGTCCCTGATCTGATTTCCGATATGGCAGAATGTGATGCCAATTACATTCGCCTGCTTCGCTTGTTCCCCAATATGCATGAGGAAGATGATCTTGAGTTCGGCATACAGGGAAACACAGAAGATGGCGCTATCGTTAATATCAGGATTATTGAACGTTGCCCATACACCACGATGTTAGTCGTTAACGTCAGCAGCGAACAAGACAAACCGTGGATCAGGTGGCCCAATCTAGAGGTGCGGGTCTACCATGATGTGAAGTCAGCCGAGGTAGTGAGCTTTGAACGACATCGCAACTTTAAGTATCGGTACTACACCCCGAATCCCAAGATGTTCCAGCCAGACGAGAAATCACAGATCAATCGATTCTTCGGCGAGTTGCTGACGTTTTGCCTTCAGCATGGCCATGCGCTAACAACAGTTAGTTTTAGCGACAATTAGCTAGGTTCCTTGGTCCGGGAAAATAATCACTTTGTGTTAAGCAGGATTTTCTGCAGGCTATCAGAAAGAAACGATTTCCGAGGAATTCAGACTGGCTTCGCGCTATAATTTTTGTTCAATTGTCAGGATGAGTCTGACCATTGAAATCTATAAGTCAGGTTGTCAATTTGCGGGACATGAAAAAAGCGTCGTGAGGAATCCTTGCCTTACGTCGAGCGCTTGCGGTGGTTCGTCTAAAAAAGAGGAATCTATTGACCATTGTTCACCAGTGGCGCCTGAAGACCCTCTGAGAAATTTACAAGTCAGCTATTTACAAAAGAAAGCGCGAGCATATGGCTAGTTCCTATAAGGCAGATTCCATTGAAGTATTGAAAGGATTGGATCCGGTTCGAAAAAGGCCAGGAATGTATACCGATACAACTAGGCCTAATCATCTGGTACAGGAAGTCATAGACAACAGTGTCGATGAAGCACTGGAAGGTTTTGCCACCGAGATCAGGGTAACACTTAGAAAAGACGGGTCTGTTTCAGTTAGTGATAACGGTCGCGGCATGCCGGTTGATATCCACAAGAAAGAAAAGTTGTCCGGCGTGGAACTTATCCTTACCAGGTTACACTCCGGCGCGAAATTTAGCAGCGAACATTACAAGTTCTCTGGAGGCCTGCACGGAGTTGGCGTATCCGTAGTTAATGCCCTGTCGGAACAGTTTGAAGTATTTATCAAGCGCGATGGAAAACTTCACCACATGGCATTTAAGGGTGGCAAGAAAGCATCGAAATTGACGGTGAAGGACAAAGTAGGAAAGAGAAATACCGGTACGCTAATAAATTTTAAACCGGACCCACAGTATTTTGATTCCCTGAAATTTTCAATCCCCAGGCTAAAACATCTGCTCAGAGCTAAAGCAGTGCTGTGTCCTGGGTTAAGAGTTTGCTTCACCGATGAGACCGCACCAAAGAAGGAAGACAATTCGTTCGAGTGGTTTTATGAAGAGGGGTTCAAGGATTACCTGAGTGTGGAACTGGAAGGATTTGAGGTGTTACCCGTTGAGCCTTTTATGGGTTCGATGGCCGGTAATGATGAGATGGTTGATTGGGCAGTGCAATGGCTTCCTGAAGGTGGCGAACTGATTACCGAAAGTTACGTCAACCTGATTCCGACTACGCAGGGGGGCACCCATGTAAGTGGGTTAAGAAGCGGGTTGCTGGAAGCTTTGAGAGAATTTTGCGAATTCAGGAATCTCGTACCACGGGGTCTCAAGATCTCTGCTGACGATATTTGGGATAACTGTAGTTTTGTACTATCGGCGAAAATGCTGGATCCACAGTTTTCAGGGCAGGCCAAGGAGCGGCTGAATTCACGACAAGCGGTCACGTTCATCTCCAGTGTCGTTAAGGACAGCTTTAGTCTGTGGCTAAACCAACATATCGAGGAGGCGCAACTCATTGCTGAACTTGCTATCAGCAATGCGCAGGCTCGACTTCGGGCCGGTAGACAAGTTGCACGTAAAAAGGTGACTAGCGGTCCGGCCTTGCCAGGTAAGCTAACGGACTGTTCCTGCCAGGATGCGATGGAAGGAGAGCTATTTCTGGTGGAGGGGGATTCTGCCGGTGGTTCTGCGAAGCAGGCTCGCGACAGGCAAACCCAGGCAATCATGCCGCTGCGGGGAAAGATACTGAATACCTGGGAGGTTGATTCAACTGAAATTCTTGCGTCCCAGGAAGTTCATGATATTTCAGTCGCACTCGGTATCGATCCAGGATCCAGCGATTTATCAGGTTTGCGTTATGGCAAGATTTGCATACTGGCCGATGCTGATTCAGATGGCCTTCACATATCGAGCTTGCTCATTGCACTGTTTGTCAAACATTTTCCTGCCCTGGTTGAAAATGGCCACATATTTGTAGCCATGCCTCCCTTGTACAGGATTGATGTGGGTAAGGAAGTATTTTATGCACTGGATGAATCCGAGCGACAAGGCATCCT
>JAPUGI010000292.1 GCA_027292925.1 Gammaproteobacteria bacterium | reverse complement strand
TCGAAGCTTATATCGACACAGTTCTTTTTTTTGCGGTCACAGACATTGCCTTTTGAATGGTGGTCAGCCAGACGGATCTCGGACAGTATGTCGGGTGGAGCCCAGTGAAGCTTGTCGTGGTCATCGGCAGCCATCGTTGGTAACACACGATCAGTAACTTTGACTTCCGCAATTCGAAGTGATTGGGTCGGGTGGTCGTTGGCGACAATTTCCAGGATGAACTCACCTGGCACGTAGCGTAGCGTGATGATTGAGGCTGCAGCCTCTTTATCGATCGTTGTCAGGGTCTGGTTTGATATTTTCTCAATCAGCTTGCGTAGCACTTTACGTTCCGGATCATCTTCTGCAGGTTCGAAAAAGAGGGGTGTTGCTATTGCCTTGTTACATTGCAATTGCGTATACAGGGCTTGTGCGATCTGTGTGGTCTGGTGAATATTTAGTACCGTAGGTGTAGACCGGTTAAGCAAGGATGTGTCGAACGCATGCCTTTGCGAGTTCGACAATCTGCCGTGCCAGAATAGATTGGTTCCGTTTAACCAGATGCCTTCTTCAATATCCACCATCGCAAGAGAAATTCGATGCTCTCGTGAATCGTGTTTTTGCACCTCAATGCCAAGGATTGTGTTAACCCTGATTGGGATGCAGCGATTGGCATCATCAAAGACAATCTTTACATCTGCAATCGAAAGTAGGTTTTCGATAAGCTGCTCCCTGATATGATCCGTTAGCTGATCAGTGACCACCATGGGATGACCATCTCTCATGGCCATGATCTTGATCCGTTCGCCCTTAAAACGTGGGTGCTGGGTCAGGATTTCACCCAATTTGGGAGACGCCTGCTGGGTAATCCAGATTCCCAACGGGCCTTCAACCACGCTCGATGCCTGGATGATGTTCGATGTGAACAATGCCAGCACTATCATGACGAGGCTTGTAAACAGTTGCTTAGATTTCATGGCTGATATGTCCGTCCCTGTGAATGACCAGTGTCCCGGTCGATTGAGAATTGCCGCTATCAAGAAATTTGTTTAGGTCTTGTTTCGTTGTTGCTGGTAGTGCGACCAGATAGACGGGCGCTGCAGCGTTCCTTTCGAATATATTAGTGATCTTTCGTGGAATAGACTTCGGGATTACTTCATATAGCTCGCCAGCCGGTTCGGATTGGACAACATTAAATCCGGAATCCATGCCGAGAAACCCGTCCGCAGTACTGGCGTAAAGCAGCAGGTTATTAGTTGCAATCAGGTGCAGAAATGTCCTGTCCGAATCAAAGCGAAATGTCAGGGGCTCCCTATCTCGACTGACCACCCGGGGTGGCGCACGACGGAGCGGGAGGATTTCAGATTTCGCTGTGTTCGGGATGACAATGCGTTCACTAGATTTCTTCACCACGGCCGCTTCATTGCCTGCAGTCGCTGACTCTTCCAGTTGCGGAGAGATCTCAATTACTGGTAAATCAGTACTGGCCCTAAACGCAACTTCCGGCACTCTAATGGCTTCAACCTGAACTACGGGCGAAGCAATGTTGGCTTCAAGCTCGTTTCCAACTGCAGCTGGTTCTATCTTCTTGACCAGCGCCATTATTGAGATAAGGCAGAATGCGATGATCGCCATAAATCGCATGACGTCGGCTTCGAGACCGGCCGTGTTCAGTGAATGGTTATGAGTAGTTCTCGGCATCTCTAACTATTCCGGCGTCATTCAACGGGGTTAACTGCGGTTCTGCGAGGATTCCTGAAGTCATCAAAGGTGGAGCGATCCGTGCCAGGTGAGATTCCATGCGGTTGAGTTGTGCCAGCGCGATGAAGACTTCTCTGCGTTCTTCTCGCTGGTAGTAGCCTGTTAATTCAGCACCGAGGGAAATTGTTTTCGTCAACTGCATGATATAACCGCCAATGGCACCGACAATGGTGGTGGTCAGTGCCAGCAAAATGCCACCGTCAACCAGGCGGGAAAGGATTTCACCCGCGCCTTCGTTAAGTGAGGCAGGCGCATCCAATGTTGTAGCCAGTGCACTACGCATGCCTATGGCCGTCCAGATGACACCGATGCCGATGAACAGGTGGATCCATACATCGCTCAGTTGATCGAGTTGTACTACTTGCGTGAGCGGCGCATTGGTAACGATCAGGCGGTCAAGGCGTATCAGGTTTGCGCTGTAGAAAATTAATACGGCGCCGAAAAACCAGACCGAATGACCCATATTCAACGCCAGCCATGAGCTGTCCATTGAGAAGAGATTTGTATCCCAGGGTTGAAAAGCCAGCATGGCGAGCAGGCCAATGACCAGGCCAAGGACGCCGCCACCAATGTAGCTTGAGGCACTCACCAGTAAGGGCGAGGGGGAGCCCATTACAGGTTCCCCGCTTCGCACGCCCGGCAGGTGGCTTCGAGAACCAATTGTGCTTCTTTCAACAGAAGGTCTGCACGATAGTATGAGGTGTTGTCCTCACTTGCCCGTACCAGGCCCAGTTCCTTATCGAGAAGTTCACTTTGCATCTCAGCCAGTACCCTGGATCTCACAGGACAGGTTTGAGAACAAGTATTGTAATCACCGGTTAGTGAAACGAACTTAACATTGAAGTAACGGTTGTAGGTTGATTTGGCCTGGCGTTTACTGATCACGCCCTGATCACTGACTCGAACCAGGAAGTCACTGAACTGTCTCTTGTTATCAGGATCCGGGTTGTTTGCCGCCACATCCAATAGCTGCGCGAAGTAATTATCAAAACTGTATTCACATCCATTTGACAATTTGCTTTCCACTGCTCGTATTGAGCTGGCAAGACTGGACTTCAGGGAAACAGAGCAGGTGTATGCAGTCTGGGTAGTCGTGCAGGCCGCCAGCAACACGGATGTCGCCAGAACGATTATTGCAAGGGAAACAGCCTTGAGCGGCTTTTGTAAATTATTGAAAGTCATGATTGTTCTCCTTAGATTTCTAACGGACTAACAAAGGGAGTTTCATCTGCCAGTAATGGGGCAGATGCTATTGGTGTTTCACCCGGGGCTTCTCCGAAAAGGATGGACTTGACACCATTGACGACTTCGGTCATCTCGGGTGTGATCTGACCGAATGATTGATTGAGCTGTTCCATCAGAGTCGCACGAGAAATCTCTTCCTGGGTGGCTGCTATCAGGCGAGAGGCCTCATCCATGTCGAGATAGATATCAGAAGCGATAACGGCAAGAGATTGATTGGCTCCATTTTGGCGGGTTGCAACCAGTTTGTAGTATTGCTTGAACCTGTCTGATAACCGTATGCCAGAGCGTCCTCGAAGGACAATGGGATCGTCTTCTGCTGTTATCTTTGAAACTGAACCGAGCAATATGTTTTGCAGACTTGTCGGTGTCGACTTCTGTCCCAGTTCCACTCGCAGCCTTTTTTCAAGACTGTTTCGAGTATTGGTTACGGCTCGTTCCATATCCGGTAGTCTTGTAGTCATGATGTTTAGCATTTCGAGATAAGTTGCACCCAGCTGCTTTGCGATTCGTTCACAGCCTGGATCCTCATCTGCACCAGCACACTGCGACTCGTTGAACAGCTGCTGTTGCAGATCCAGGCGTGTGATCACATCCTGGATATTGTTTTCCATCTCCTCGGCTACTTCGCTGGTTTCGCGAATATCTTCAAGAACAGTGGTCGGAAACAGCCTCATCACGGGGCCGGTTGGTTTTGCCAGCGCGCTTGTAGTAATGAGGGTGGCGATGCAGCCTGCGATACAGACGATTATTAACTTTGATTTACTCTTCATGATCGATCCTCTCTGGTGTTGGGTGGGTGACGGGTTAACCATGGCTAGCTGGATTCATGGGGGTGATAGCTGGCTGTGGAAATGGGGTAGCCTCCTAAGAAGCCGTCCGAACTGGATACAAGTGTCTCCGGCACGGGTACCACCTGCACCCGAAGTCGAATTCGTGTACCAGGGTGTCGCTGTGTAGTTCGGGTGAATTCCCTGCCTTGGTAGAGGTAGGTCACGCGATAGCCGTCGACTTTTTCTACCTCGTGTACTTGTTCAACGATTGTGCAGCGTTCTTGGACACTAAAACGTCTGTTATGCCTGTGTTTATGTGAGGAATCTTTGGCAATATTGGCGCCAGCGAATGCTCCGGCAATGGTGAGGGCAGTTTTACCTCTCCCCCCACCAAACTGGTGACCGATAACACCACCAAGCAATCCACCGAACAACGAAGGTAGAATTCTGTCGTCATGATGATCTCGACGTACCACCCGTTGCTGACGTACCTGCCGACATTCTTTATGAGGGGCTGTTTCAATCACCTTAACGATGATCGGTTCCGCCTCGACAACCTTGCCATAGGCGTAGAAGGTGCCATCTTGGTCGTGCCCCGCTAGTGCGTTAGTTGCACTGGCTATGGAACCGACGATTATGGCTCCCGTAAACGTTAATTTTCGAATAAGTTCTTTCATATCCTGTCTCCTATTCAGATATGCAGGACAGACTAGTGCAACGATGTTGAACAGAACCTGAACGAAAAGGCCTCCCTTGCAGAGTGGAAACGAGGGAAGAATTTGCAGGACTAGCAGAAACGTTCGATGACGAAGCGCACCGCTTGCGAGGGCTGCTGCTTGCGCTTGATCAGATGTTAAAAATCAAATGACAAAACCGGACGATGGCGGGTCGCGAACAGCTGATTGTAATATCCCGACTCTGAAGGATCAGTGATGCTGATTCGTCCGATCTGTGAAAGCCACTGCGGGCTGGCATAACCGGAAATCATTGAGGCT
>JAPUGI010000291.1 GCA_027292925.1 Gammaproteobacteria bacterium | reverse complement strand
ATCTCGTATACCAGCCAACCCTGTGCCACCATCTGCATGTTCATGGCAAAAGCCGAGGTGAGCATACCGACCCAGAGGAACATGTAATCCCGCTCCTTGAGAGAAGCGAACATGGACTTATCCTCGACTGGTTTCAGTGCTGTAGGCAGGTCGTTCAACGCGATTCCAAGATAAACGTGGTGGATTGAGATGGCTGGGTCAATAATGATAACTCATCCGGGAACTGGAGAATGTGGTGAAGACGGAAGTGATGCTGTTTGTACGGGATGTGGAAGTTTCCTCGGCCTGGTACCAGGAGCTTCTTGGCGCGCGTAGTGCCCATGGGGGAAGTGAATATGAAATGCTAACTGATGAGGCTGGTGACTTGCTGTTTCAGCTTCACAAACTGGAAGGAGACGAACATGGCGTGAACCTTAAAGATGATTCCAGTCCCAGGGGAGCGGGAATACTGTGTTACGTAAACGTGGAAGACGTGTCACAGGTTTATGACAAGGCACTCGAGGTGGGTGCCGATGTACAAGGAGATCCCACCTTCATAAAATTGGCAGGTCACACGGAGTTTATCGTGAAAGATCCGGACGGATATTCTCTGGCAATCTACTCGAGAGGAACCACTGTTGAGTAGATTTAAGATCTGCTTTGAAATAAACAATCAGGCAGTCATCGACCGGGCGTTGTTAGGAGGCTGTCCGAGAACAGACTAACCTATGCGGACAAGTCTGATTGGCCAGATTCTCCGCTCGTTTTCGTCAAATATACCTATATTCTCCTCAGACGATCGAAAAATCTGGCTCAATCAGACTCGCCCTCGCTACGGTTGCAGTTCCCGGACAGCCTCCTAGTCCGGTAAGCCCAGAACCCTTTTGCTGATAATATTCATCTGAACTTCGTTGGTGCCGCCATAAATGGTCACGGCCCTGGAGTTCAACCAGCTGCGTGTGGATGCAAGCTCTGGCGGATCAAACCCTTCGCCTTCCCATCCGAGTCCGTTAAAGCCCATCAAATCTGATTTCAATTCCGCACTATTTCTGGCGAGGTTGGCACCCACCAGCTTGAAAATAGAAGTAGCTGCACCCGGAACCTTGCCTGTCTGGCTTTCCTGCATGACTCGTTGTGCCGTTAATTGGAAAGCTTTCTGAGTCATTGAGTGATCCAGAATTCGCTCCCTGGCGTCAAGGTCTGCGATTTTACCGTTGACTTCGCCGCCATATTTTTTTGCGGTTTCAGCAAATTCGTTTACCACCTTCTCTTTCTTTCGACCGCTCCCTGACAGGCCGCCAATCCCGGAACGCTCAAATTGCAGCAGCCGTTTACCGACGGTCCAACCCTTGTTCAGTTCCCCAATAAGGTCGTCGCGTCTAGCAATTACATCGTCAAGAAAAGTCTCACAGAAAGGCGATGAACCGGAAATTAGCTGGATCGGTTTGACCGTAACGCCGTCCTGGTGCATATCAAACAATACAAAACTGATACCGTCGTGTTTAGCCGCGTCAGGGTCCGTTCGGACAAGGGCAAACATCCAGTCGGCGTGCTGAGCGCCGGAAGTCCAGATCTTCTGGCCGTTGATAACAAAGTGATCACCCTGGAGCACAGCGCGGGTTTGCAGGCTTGCCAGATCTGAACCTGCGTTGGGTTCGCTGTAGCCCTGGCACCATCTGATCGTGCCATTGCAGATACTGGGCAAGTGGCGTTGTTTCTGCTCCTCGGTGCCAAACTCCAGCAGAGTTGGACCAATCATTGCGAGTCCCATTCCGGTAGATGCGGAAGCTGCCTTTATTCGCTCCATTTCCTGGGAGAGTACCTGGGATTGTTCCCGCTCAAGTCCACCACCACCGTATTGCCTCGGCCACCTGGGCGCAATCCAGCCTTTTTCCGCCATCCTTTCACGCCAGACATCTGCGACATCAGTACTATATATCTTACGAGCATCTTCCCAGTGAAATGAAAGATTACGCATTTCCTCGGGGCAGTTGTCTTCAAGCCATGAGCGAGTCTCTTCTCTAAAACTGTCGATGTCAGTCATCTGTATCTCCCACCCTGGATGAGGAGTATTGCTCCCGGATCTGCTAAGAGTAAATAGTAATGGAGTTCAGGGGTACCGGCAAACATTCAGTAGGAAGGCTCAATGTCAAGCAGTTGAAGTAGCAGGAGACGTTTCAGATCATTAGAATAGCGCCACTTTCCAAGACGTCAATTTATGAATCGCAACAAAATTGTCACAGGCTGGCTGATGCTTGTCTGCATCGTCATATTCGCAATGATCGTCGTTGGTGGGGTTACCCGGTTAACCCACAGTGGACTTTCCATGGTGGACTGGAAACCCATCATGGGCTTTATCCCGCCGCTCAATGATGGGCAGTGGCAGGAAACCTTCGACGCCTACAAGAAATATCCGGAATACCAAAAAGTCAACAGGGGTATGAGCCTTGGCGAATTCAAAAATATTTTCTATTGGGAATACGGTCATCGTGTACTCGGTAGAAGTATTGGCCTTGTTTTCTTTATCCCTTTTATGGTGTTGTGGCTACTCGGTAAAATTGAAAAGCGCCTTGTGCCAAAATTGCTGGTGGCCTTCCTGTTGGGTGGACTGCAGGGGCTGATGGGCTGGTACATGGTGATGAGCGGGCTGGTTGATATACCACGGGTGAGCCACTATCGGCTGGCTGCACATCTTGTTTTGGCGCTGATCATTCTTTCCTATCTTTTCTGGATCATTCTAGATCTGCTGGATATGCAAAAAATTTATGTATCTCGTTGGTTTAAGACCCTGTGTCTTTTGGCTCTGGGCATTGTCTCGCTGCAGATCTTGTTCGGTGCGTTTACGGCTGGACTCCGGGCTGGGCTGGGGTTTAATACATTTCCGCTGATGGATGGACGCTTTATCGCAGAAGCGGCAACCATGATGACACCACTCTGGCTGAATTTCCTTGAGAATGGTGCCATGGTTCAGTTCGTGCATCGTTGGCTGGGAACGTTATTACTGCTGCTGGTCTTTGCACTCTTTGGGTTAGGTGTATTAGGTAATGTGCCGTATCGATTAATGGCTATTTGCGGATTGTTGGCGATAGTGACTTTGGCGCAGTTCATGCTCGGCGTGCTTACACTAATAAACTATGTGCCTATTTATCTGGCAAGTTCTCACCAGGGGGTTGCTTGCCTGGTTTTACTCGCCAGCGTATTGCTGGTCTATACAGTTTGGATTCCAGCCAGGGGTGATGCGGCCAGTGATGTATGATCCAGGTTGATATTAGTGATGTATGATCCAGGTTGATATTTAGGTAGATCGTTGGAGTAGATCGTGCGAGTTTGCATCGGCCAGATAAATACCACCCCAGGGGATTTTAACGGCAATCTGGAGCGAATTAAGAAAGGAATAGATGTTGCCGGTGCGGCGCAATGTGACGCTATCGTCTTCCCTGAACTCACCATTCCCGGCTATCTCAGCCAGGACCTGATATACGACCCGAAATTTATTGATCGAAACCTTGAAGCATTGCAGGAAGTCTGTGCTTACAGCATTAGCTGCCCGCAGTTAAATGTCGTCATCGGTTGTATCGCCAGGAATGAAGCTAATGGTAAACCGTTTTTCAATATGGCGGCTGTCATTGTCAATGGGCAAGTAATCAGTCGCTACAAGAAACACCTGCTACCGTTTTACGATGTGTTTGATGAATTACGCTACTTTGAACCTGGCAAGGATCTGACTGTTGTGAAGATAGCCGGGAAAAAAGTAGGCATCGCCATCTGTGAGGACTTGTGGAATGACAAGGGGTCAGATGACTATAACTACGTCGGTAACCCGATGGATCTGTATCGCAAGCAGGGTGTCGACGTAATCTTTTGCCTCAACAGTTCACCATTTGTACATGGCAAGTGCTGGAGGCGGCTCAAAGTGATTGCACCAGGAAGCCCCGGGATCAGTATTGTGTATGTAAACCAGTGCGGCGGACAGGATGAGCTGGTATTTGACGGGCAGAGTTTTGTGGTCAGGGACGGTGACTTGCTGCACCTCTCCCAGGAGGTCGAAAGCGATACTTTTGATATTGTCGATCTCGAAGATGCCGAGGTGTTGGTTGCTGATGTTTATAGGGACGGCAACCAGGAGGTAATTCAATCGAGGTCAGTCAAACTTTATGATCTGCTGGTTCTCTGCCTGAGAGACTATGTGCAGAAATCCGGATTTAGCCAGCTCGTTCTGGCCAGCAGTGGCGGCGTAGATAGTGCGGTTGTTTGCAAGATCGCTTGTGATGCGGTTGGGGCTGTAAATGTGCATGCCATACGAATGCCCTCTATCTATAGCAGTTCTCACTCAAGGGATGACGCCTTGCAGCTACATAAGAACCTCGGCTGCTGGGACTATGAAGTACCCATTGAACACCAGCCGGTAGTCGAAATGCT
Organism: Gammaproteobacteria bacterium; assembly: GCA_027292925.1. Classification (GTDB taxonomy): domain Bacteria; phylum Pseudomonadota; class Gammaproteobacteria; order Pseudomonadales; family Azotimanducaceae. The sequence goes on along the minus strand of JAPUGI010000291.1, from coordinate 3,183 downwards.
AAATCGTCATTTCGATAAGCATAAGGACGAAGACAATCTTGTGTATCAGCAGTTGTCTTCCAACAACTATGGGTCTGTTGCTGACGAGAATATGCAGGCAAGGTTGCGCGATATTTATGTAATGCACTTCAGCAATGCTTACGGTGCGATGCCTCTGTCCACAGGCAACAAAACAGAATCAGCTTGCGGGTACTACACGCACTTCGACATGAATTTCAGTTTTGCTCCAATCAAAGATCTGTACAAGTTTCAGGTGATGGATATTGCAAGGCAACACGGTGAAATCCCGGAGAACATCTGTCAAAAACCACCGAGTGCAGAGTTGGCCGAGGGACAGAGCGATGAAGCCAGCTTACTTCCGTATGCTGTTTTGGACGCGATCGTTCATGCTTATGTGGAAGACTATGTGAGTACCTACTCAGGGTTTAAGGAGTGGATGCAACAACAGCTATCTTTAGCTAACAAGATATCCGGCGACCATGACCACCTGTCAGCGTGGGCAGAAGGAAACAACGCGGAGCAGGAATTCCAGCGAATTTTAAGTTTGATTGGCAAAATGGAATACAAAAGAAGGCAGACTTGTCCGGGTACCAAGGTGTCGAAAGTTGCTTTCGGTATTGGCCGTAGAATTCCCATCGTGGAGAAGTGGTCGTAGGAAAACATCACCATCCAGCGGGGTCCAGGTTCACTTTTGGCAGTGGCACTCCCAGCTGCCCCAGGAGCTTGTAACGTCTCGTAAACCTGGAACATAACCACTGATTCTCCGAATAATGCCATTGGTCGGATAGCGCTCTTTTCACGTGAACTGCATCACAGTTTGGCGATGGATCGATAGAAAGCATCTACTGATCTGGTCATAATTTCTGCATGAACTCTATCAATCGATTCGCCAAAGTCATACACCTGCTGATCTTGATTAGCCTGCTCCTGTGGGCACCAACCTTGTGGGCCAAGGAAGCTGATCTTGTATTGCAGTATTCAGCCCAGAGAGATACTGCAGCTTCACGCGATGTGCTGTATGACTTTGACGATACACGGATTGCCGGGTTTAAAAGGAAGAATATCGCAAAGGACCTGCGAATCAGGGGCTGGAAGATCACCGACCGGTTGTACCTGGGTCAGGCAAAAGTGGCTGACAAGTGGGGACTCGGTGCTGTCTACGAACGTGGCGATATGGTGTATGGCATCAACCATCGCGGCATCCAGGTGATGAAACGATTCTGATACTTCCTTCGGGTGCGTACAAGACACATGTAATAACTAGTGAAATAGACGTTCAAGGCGCCGTGGGTGTGAAATACAAAAGACAATCTTTACGTGCAATATAGGGGTCCGTGGTTGCCATAAAGATTGTTAACTGTTGTTTGGTGGTCAGGAATCCGCTGACGTCATGGAAGAACTCGTGAAACAGATTGTCGCCCTGGGCATTCACGGCCCTCATCCCATCCAGTCCGGTTCTGCCCAGCCATCCAATGTTAGTACCAGCCTTGACGGTCTGAAAATTCAATTGGTCGATGGTGTTTACTATGGTGAGATCTGCATCATCCTGCACCGAACTTGAATAATGAATTTCACTCGATTCATCGATTTCGAGACGAATGGGGTGGTGCAGGATATGCAGCGGCGCCGGTTCTGTATTGAACAGATGCTGTTTAGTTACAAATGATACGAGGGATTCGAAGGCAAGCTGATCTGCACTTGGGTCCATGAGTCCGCCGAATTCCACTGTTACAACCGGGGAAACGTCACTCGTTTTTTCAATCAAAGTGCCCAGGTGCTGATCAATCACCACCAGCTTGTGGCTAAACATTTGTGAAATCTGTTGCGTGGACAGATGATCGTTTACCGCCACAGCGAATGGCTCGCTGTGCGCTGAAGTATTGTGCGTATCGACGATTGCTTCAGGTGCGGCGTCGGTTAATCGGGACTCTATTTCTGCGGCTAGCTGTCTCTGGCTTGTGTTACAAGGCTCCTTGAAACAGCGATTGAAGTCTTCCTCCCATGGCAGGAATCTGTGGGAAAGAATTGGCGGGTGTAGCGCTGTATTAACCGCCGCAACAACGATTATCAAATTGGTTGCAGGAACCAGTCGTTCTCTCAGAATAGTGTGAACTGCCTTTAAACCCGAAGGCTCATTTCCATGTAACAAGGTTACTATGGCGCGAGTTCTGGAACGGTCTTTTCCATCGACCGTAATCCATGTGGGTGCTTTTAGACGATGTAGAAATTCAATGTGATTATCACCGAGGTCAGCCGTGGATGGTGAATGCCGGACCTCAAGTTTGTTTGGTGTTTGCTGCATGATCTATTGCCAAAAACTGTAGCTGTTTCATTGGTATCGAAAGTGGTCGAGAACTGAATAGGTAAAACAAGGTATTATAGACTAACACCCAGAAGTGTTAATGACCTGACTAATGAAGATTTCCGAGCCAGCATTCAGCGTCGGAGTTGAAGAAGAATATTTACTGGTGGATCGCGAAACTCGTGACCTGGTCAATGACCCACCTCCATCCCTAATGGAAGAATGTGCCGAATTGTTGGGGGAGAACGTCAGTCCTGAACTGATGCGTGCACAGATTGAAGTGGGAACCACTGTCTGTGCCAATGTTAAAGAAGCAAAACTGGAAGTCAGGCGGCTACGAAATGTCATCGCACAAGTCACTGACAAGTATGGTTACGCACCGTTGGCGGTATCTACGCATCCGTTTGGTCGATGGTTAGATCAGAAACAGACGGAAAAAGATCGATACAGCGCGTTGACGAAGGAAATGCAGGCTGCCGCCAGACGTTTGTTGATCTGTGGTATGCACGTGCATGTAGGCATAGAGAATCCAGAGCTCCGAATTGACCTGATGAACCAGATGACCTACTTCCTGCCGCACCTGCTGGCGTTGTCCACCTCGTCGCCTTTCTGGGAAGGAGAGAATACCGGTCTTAAATCTTATCGATTGACGGTGTTTGATGCGTTACCAAGAACAGGTTTGCCGGAACAGTTTGCCAGCTTTGGCGAGTATGAAAGACACGTACAAATACTGGTGGATGCAGGTTTGATTGTGGATGCCAGTATGATCTGGTGGGATCTTCGTCCCAGCGCAAAATTTCCGACACTTGAAACACGAATAATGGATGTGGCGACAAACGTAAACCATGCCATCAGCCTGGTTGCCTTGAATGTTTGCTTGT
>JAPUGI010000290.1 GCA_027292925.1 Gammaproteobacteria bacterium | reverse complement strand
GTGCGCCAACGGCCGCGGTAATTGCATTCAACATTCCGCAGCTCATTGAGATTGCAGCTCCAGAGCTATTATTAGCTGGTGCAGATGAACTTCTGGATGGCGATGGAGGCGATGCAATCGCGTACGATACTGCAGACATAGCTATCAATGGCTTAGACAGCCTCCTCATCGGTAGCTCAGTTGATCTAACCGGCGTTGCGAATCTGGCTGACCTCAAGCAGATTGAGGCAAACGGAACAGTGGATGGGCTGTCGGTGGATATCGCTGATGTGCTCGATATCGCCGGTGACACCAGTCTGGAAGCATTTCTCTCTGATGATATTGATGGTGATGCCACTGGTTCGATTATTCTCGATGGCTGGGACCTCTCCAGCATCAATTCCGGTGTCACGGCATTAGCTTCTACCTATACACCAGAAGTTATTGCCAGTGATGTCCTTGAAGGTGGAGAGACGTACGTTCAGTTTGTCGCTTCATTGAATAGCATCGATCTTTATATTCACACCAACCTCGTTAATCTCGAGGTAGCCTAACTAAGACAGCATGATCAGGGAATTCGCGGGCAGGGTGCTTTATGAAGTAAAGGACAAGGTAGCGACGATTACACTTAATCGCGCGGATCGACTTAACGCTTTTGACAGCGCGATGTATGAAGGCGTAAATAGCGCACTAACAACTTTTCGGGATGACGAAGCTGCCTGGGTAGCAGTGATCCAGGCGGCGGGTGAAAGGGCGTTTACTGCGGGCGCGGATGTCAACGCACTCAATGAAAATGCAAAAAAGGGGATTACCACCGGGCTTGGCGGATTGCTGATCGACAGGGAAATGGTTACGGACAAACCGATCATTGCTGCGGTTCATGGATACTGCGTCGGTGAAGGGGTGAACCTGGTCCTGGGCTGCGACATGATATTTGCCGATACGACGGCTCAGTTTATGATTTCAGAAGTTCGAATCGGTGTAAATCCGGTAGACATACCACTGAAACTGGCAAAGCGACTGGGTTATGCCAAGTCGTTTTCCTTTCTTTCCCCCGGCGAAGCAAAGGACGCTGAATGGGCTAAATCGGCAGGCTTGATTGAAAAAATAAGCGAGGCAGGCAAGGTTCAGCAGGACGCTTTCGACTTTGCACTGCGCCTGGTGAATGAGTGTGCGCCGTTGGCACTTCGTGCCCAGAAGGCGACCTTGTGGCAAGCAGTGTTTAATGACGAACAGGTCGCGAGAGAGCTCGGGGATGAACGTCGCACCATGATTCGCCTGTCAGAGGATTATGCTGAAGGAAGGCAGGCATTTATGGAAAAACGAAAGCCGGAATTCAAGGGTAGATAAAAAGAACACCGTCATTCCGGACGGAACGAAGTGAAGATCCGGAATCCAAAGCATGGATTCCTGCTTGGGCAGGAATGACTAGGAGAAAAGATCAAGTTGCTTATCTGTTGGTTCACTATCCTCGAGCATCGATGACAAACCGCTCATTCTTTTGGCGGATCTTTTCAGCGCCTCCGACCAGGTTTTTTCATTCGCGTATATCGCAATCGAATGTCGAGCCCTGGTAACAGCGGTGTAGATCAACTCACGTGTGAGCAATTGTTCTGTTGAAGCCGATGTGGGGTCAGGCAATATCAAGGTTACGTGATTGAACTCTGAACCCTGTGATTTATGTACTGTCATGGCAAAACAGGTTTCATGCGGCGGCAGCCGTGACGCGAGATAGAGTTTTACATCGCCAGTGGCATCAATAAACGCAGTCTTGATCTGGTTGTCTCTGGGGTCATTGACACAGATGCCCACATCACCGTTAAACAATCCAAGGTTATAGTCGTTTCGATTGATGATTACCGGGCGACCGTGATAAAAAAGCTGGTCGACAGGCTTCAGGCCCCTGTCTTCAAGGTGCTTCTCGATCTCGTTGTTCAGGCCTTCAACCCCGAGATCGCCATCCCTGACGGGGCAGAGAATGCGGGTTGATTCGAAATTCGAGAGTAGGGCAGATGCATCGGATTGCGAATCCTGCAGTAGCGCTTCATATTCGAAGTAATAGGAAGTGATTTCTGCCCGTAGTTTGTCTGTTGCCAGGAAATCGAGGTTAAATACGCTGACTTCATCGTCTTCGCTGGATGCCAATTGCGATTCGCCTGAGTGAATTTTATCTGCCAGTTGTCCAATGCCACGATCCCTGGAAAAACGATAGCTGGTATCGAAATAACACATGGCATCCTTCAGGCTGTGCTGTTTTTTGGTTACGGGCAAATCCACTGCCAGCAGCTTTTTCGCCAGGGCTGAAAATCTGGCGCTGAAACCGGGATGTCTGCGGCATAGATCCGCGAGTACGTTTCCTGCTTCCACCGATGGCAGCTGATCCGGGTCTCCAATAAGCAGGAGTCGGGTATGAGTCGGCAGGGCATCCAGCAACCGGTGCATCATGGTCAGGTCTACCATTTAAACTTCATCGACGATAAGGAAGTCTGCCAGGATGGGGTTTTCATTATTGTAGCGAAAACTCCTGCCATTGCTGCGCGTGCCGAGCAGCCGATGAAGCGTTTGCACCCTGGTGGGGATAGTCTCCCTGGTATCTTCCGGTAGTTCCGGCAAAAATTGTAGTATTGATTTTGCCAGCCGCATCGCGGCCTTACCGGTTGGTGCTGCGAGCTTTATGACCAGTTCTTTATCATATTCGCGCAGCATCGATAATATCTTTGCCACCGTACTGGTTTTACCGGTTCCGGGGCCACCGGTGATAATCGTTAGCTGTTGAGTCAGTGACTGTAACGCGGCAATTTGCTGCCAGTTAATCGTGCCGCTGGATTGCCCGAAGTATTTCTCCAGTTGATCCTTTATATGATCGTTCGGAGTCAGTGGGTTGTTGCGCGTGGTCAAAGCACGTGCCACGCTGGATTCATATTGGTAGTAACGATGTAGATAAAGCTGGTTATCTCTCATGACAAGTGGTGTAGGCACCTGTCCATCACCGACAACCGAAAGGTTACCCAGTTCATCAGTCACGGACTTGTTCCGCCCGGAAAGATCGAGACAGCTATGCTGCAACGACAACGCGTGGCTGAGTTCCGCAATAAGATTATAAATCTCCGAGCTCATATCCGGTGAGTATCTACGCATCAGTTCGCAGAACTCTGCATCAACGGGTCTTATTTCACCGGTATTAGGAGGATTCACGTTTTTGCACCAAGCGCGTTATCGAACTGTTGCAGTAACTGTCCGTCAGGTTTATCGAAAAATACACCAGCTTGAGTCTCGCCATTCATACCTCTTAGAAAAAGATACTGCACACCCCCGAAGTGACTGTTGTATTCGTAGTCCGGCAATCTTGATGTGAGGAATCGATTCAGTGCGACGCAATAAATCAGGTATTGGAGGTCATATTGATGATGTGCGACGGCTTGATCGAGACGTTCTTTGGAGTAATGTTCGGCTCGATCTCCCAGGTGGTTTGATTTGTAATCAATAAGATAGTAACGATCCTGATGGCGAACGATAAGGTCGATTATCCCCGTCATCATGCCTTGTAACTTCGGGATTGAGAGATGTCGTGCGGACTGCATATAGCCTTCTTTTTGCAATTGCGAGAGGAAACTCACATCCGCATCGAGCGGAAAGTGAAATTCCAGCTCATTCAAACGATCCCGGTAGGAGATATCAGCGAGTCTAAGTGATTCATCTTCCGTAATCGGCGTTCGAAGGATATCTTCGAGCCAATCCAGTAATACCTGGCGCCACTTGTCCTGATTGCTGGTAATCCCGATGCGATTCAGGCATCTCTCACAATGATCACGTTTCGACTCCTCGGTGGCTGAAAAATCCAGGTTTTCCAGCAGGCTGTGTAAGGCGACGCCTACCCGGGGGCCTCGCGGAAAAGTGAATCGATTGAATTGCTCCCTGCGCTCCGTTGTATCCGTCTCGTCATCATCATCGCCAAAGCCGGTTACAGTTACCGGGGCGATGGTGTCTTGCCTTGTCTTGATTAGCCGTGTAACGCCGGTATAACTATGCAAACGCCAATGATCGTCAATACTGGGCAGGTCGGGTGGCGGGACGAGTGAAATGGTGGATGCGCTATCGACCACGCGTGTGGTTTTGGATTCAACCACTGAATCGATTTCAAATAATTCCAATGGATAATCATCGAGGCTCTTAAGTATTGCGGCACTATCATTTTTAGCGTCCACGATATTAAGTAACCTCGCCAATGCTGATCGGGAAAGCTGGCTGTTATTAGGTATCCCGAGACAACAGTGATGCCTGGCACGGGTAATAGCGACGTACAAAAGGCGCATGTCCTCGGCGACGCTTTCGCGCTGAGCCTGCGAACGATGACTTTTGCTAGCGCCAAATTCGAGGCAGGTCTCAAATCCGTCTTTAGTTTCCCGGTGGAACAGGGCGGGTTCTTTTGAAGGGATGCCACGCCAGAAGCCTCCAAAAGGGATATACACAATGTCGTATTCAAGACCTTTCGCCGCGTGCATGGTGACGATCTTTACCAGGTTTTCATCACTTTCCAGGCGGAGCTGTCGTTCTTCACCGGCAACCGTATCTGCGGCTATCTTTTCGCGGTTGAACCACTTAAGCAGGCGATGCATGCCCGGTGCGATGGCAGATCTTTGTTGCAGTAATTCTGAAAGGTGGCGCAGGTTCGTAATCTGACGCTCGCCATCGGGTTGACCGAGCCATTTTTCGGCGATTTTTCTCTCGACAATGAGGGATTCAATCATCGGGGCGATATCCCGAGTCGCCCACAGTTGGTGGTAATCCAGAAATTCCTGTGTCACACGTTGTTGCAGAATTACATCATGATTCAGGGCGTCAATTTCAGAAATACTGGACTGCATGAGAGGTGTTGCTAACGCAGCTTTTATGGCGCGATTATTTGTGGGTTCAAGTACGGCTTGTAAAATGAGCTTCAGGTCGTCTGCAGTATCCTGCAGGAACACACTTTCCAGGGTCACATACACACTTCGGATACCACGTTCAGATAGCGCATCCCTGGCGGCACGTGCATCATTTTTATCACGAACCAGAAATGCAATCTGACCAGCGTCGATGGCCTCACCATCAATAAGTGCAGCATTTTTTGCAGCCAGTGAAAGCAGTTTGGATACCCGCTCCGCGGCATGTTGAGCTACCAGGTGACGCGCATCATCTTTGCGCAGTTCCTTTTTCTCGCCTGTAGCCAGAAACAGCGAGAAAGGTTTCTGCTGGGCGCCGTCCACGGTAAAAGACATTGATGCTGATTTTTCAGAGGCCTTGACGGCTGTAAACGGGATGTCAGTATCGTTGTCAAAGATTTCCTGTTTGTTAAACAGGAAATTGACCGCACTCACCAGTGGTTCTGATGATCGCCAGTTCGTATCCAGGCGATGCACGTGATCCCCGGTGCTTCTCCTGGCGTTGATGTAGGTAAAAACATCTGCCCCACGAAACTGGTACACGGCCTGTTTTGGATCACCAATAAGGATCAGACTCTGCGGATCACACTGGGAGCCTTCAGCTTCACGTTTGGAGCCTTCAGCTTCACGTTTGGAGTAGATTGCCTTGAATATGCCGTACTGAATGTCATCGGTGTCCTGGAATTCGTCCACCATGGCACAGGGATAAATATTTGCCAGCTCCATAGCAAATTCATGATTGGTAGTAACCGCCTGATGCAGTTGCGTTAATAAATCGTCCAGGGTGAACTGGTTGGAATCAGTCTTGTACCGATTGAGATTCTCTATCACCTTTCCGGTGACTTGTCGCCACAAGTTTGACTTAACCGCTTCCGTCACTTCACTGGATTGCCATATTTCATCGATTAGTTTAAGGCAGCGATGATCCGGAACACTATTGCCCTGGCGAATGACTGAATCCAGATAGTCTGCCGACCAGTTCTCCCAGAGTGGGTTTTCGGGGTCTCGTGCATTCAGGTCAAGACAATAGGCGCTCATGTCTTCCAGGTTGCTCAGGCATTTGCTTTTTGCGTTGAAGCCTGCACTTTTGATGATTGCCGGTAGATCATCTTTAAGCCAAAGGCGCTTTGCCTCAAGAATGTTGGCGGACAGTGTTTCCTGTTGAAGCTTTGTATCAGTTGCTGCAGGCAACATAATGAGCTTATGACGGAACAGGAATCCTTTGATACCGGCTATCAGCATGTTGGGATTCGGCCAAAGCCTGAGTGCAATGTTTCTCTCAAATACTGGAAGCGTGAGGATTTCCTGGCGAAAGCAGTCTTCAGCTGCCATTTGAAGTAACTGATCACGATCACCGTCAAGGTCCTGGTCGAACAAGATACCGGTTTCGAAGCTCTGCTGGTGCAGCACCCGCGCACAAAATCCATGGATAGTGAAGATGGCTGCTTCGTCCATGAGTTGAATCGCTGCGGCGAGTAAACGCGTGTCACGATGATTATCGTCGCTCGCGTTGATGAGGTATTGCATAAAATTCTCATCGCTATGTCCGCAGTGGAACGCCATCTTCGCGGCCAGGATCCTTTCGCGGATTCTATGCCGCAGCTCCTCCGTCGCTGCAATGGTGAAAGTCAGCACAAGTATTTCGTTAACTGCCAGCGGACGTTTCATGGCGGTGCTGTGTCCGAGAAGCAGTCGCAAATACAGGTTGGTGATTGTGTAGGTTTTTCCCGTACCTGCACTTGCTTCAATCAGTTGCTGAGATTCCAACGGGAAGTTTTCGGTCTGGAGAATGTTCATCAACCTTCTTCCCAGTAGGAAAACAGAGTTCCGTAAACCTGCTGTGCATGTTTAACAAAGTTGTTGTCCAGATCCTGGGGTATGTCAAACAGCCTGGACCAGTAAATATCTTTGCCCTCAGAATAATCACCGTCATTCCATTTTCGAGTGGCTACCTCCCTGGCTGCGGCGACATCCTCTGACTTCTGCAAGGTTTCAACAAAACTGAATGTCGTTTCCGGGGGAAAGCAAAACGGAGAAGAGAGGCCCTGCCGGTAGATGCTTGCCAGTTGCTCCAGGTAAGCAATAGCTTCATCCCGGGCGACGGGGTGCATTCGATTGGTTTCCGCACGATCTTTTCCACGAGAGCCTTTTCCACGGGAAACGGAAATGGTTTCGATATTCAGACCTGCGGCGTTGGCGAATAAATGGTTGATCCAGATTTCCAGCAGGTGCCTTTTTCTCAGTACACCGCTTTGGTAATTCAGGGCAAAGGATTCGCCCACGTGGTCGAGATGGCCTTGTACTGCCGAATCGCAAAGGATGACGCTACCCTGGAATCTTTTTCCAGCTTGCTCAAGATAAGCGCCTAGTGAGTCATAAATATTTTGCGCATGTTGCAATTCCCGGTCCAGGTAGACTTTCCCGTTGGAGCCGTCCATGACAAAGCCGGAGGCAACCATCTTGTCGCGCCAATCCATAATATCCTCGCCCTTCACCAGTGCCTTCAAGGCAGAATCCGATAGCTCATAGCGCTCGAGATTATCCAGGGTGAAGGATTCAGTATCCTGTAAATCGATTTCATCATAATCAAAATAAATACCCAGCCTCTGCTGCAGGAAAAACTTGCCGCTGTGCCGGAAAAAACTAATAAGCTGCTGGACAGACTGAAGTTCCAGTTCTTCCGGCATTGAAAGATCATTATCAATAAACACTGGTGCTGTTACTTTTTCCTGCAACGCGTTATACCAGTGTTTCTGGAACGAGGTGAGATCAGAACCCTGAAAGTAACGTCGGCTAAATGGTTGCAATGGATGTTCGATGATGTTCACGGATTCGAATACCTGGCTGGTGTAGTCCACCAATTCACTGACAACAACAGAGGGGGGCTTTGCCTGATTGTTTTTTAGCGCCTTTCCTTCATAGCTGACGTAAAATATGTCCCTTGCAGAGAGCATGGCCTCCAGGAATAAATAGCGGTCATCGGCTCGTCGTGACCGGTCTCCTTTTCTTGCTCCCTCGATTGCTATCAGATCGAAAGAGGCGGGGTGATCTTGCCTCGGGTATTCCCCGTCATTCATTCCCAACAGGCACACGACCTTGAATGGAATACTGCGCATCGGAACCAAGGTCGCAAAGGTTATTCCACCGGATACAAACCC
>JAPUGI010000029.1 GCA_027292925.1 Gammaproteobacteria bacterium | reverse complement strand
AGTCTTCAATGATAAGGTGCGAGAACTCATGCAACGTCACAAAGATAACGTTGTCGATGACAAATCTGATCCTGTCGGATTCCCCAGGGTTGTCATCGGCAATCGCGCAAGGCAAGACGGCCGTCAGCAGAATGGCAATTGCGATGTCATGTGGCAGCAGGCGTCGCATCCTGATCTACACTATTGCGAATTTTATCGTCATTGAGTCTTCATTTCTGCATTTCGTAACGATGTTCGACAAGTTCTAAAAGTAAGGTAATGCTAGGTTGAAGTTCCATATACCATTGCCGGTCTCTTCTTTGAAACGAATAAATCTGCATATTGTCTATGGTTCTGCCCCCCTGTTCGAGGGTTATCCGAGTGAGTAGGTGTATTCGGTCTCTTCCTTCTTTTACATCACCGACAACCTCATGGCCCTTTAACTCGAAACCTTCCTGTCTTAACGCGAGGGCTAATTGTTCAAGTGATCTGGCAAGGTAAAAAAAAGAGTCTCGTTGAGCTGCGACCTCGTTCGACACCTTCTCCCCGAATATAATCTGCTGCACACGACTCTCTTCAAATTGATTTTCGAAGCGAATGATCCTGAGTATCAACTGCTTCAGATTCTCTATATCCGGCGGATATGTAAGTGAATGGATCTGGTCCCATCGGCTATTGTCGATATGATCCAGGTAGCGCCCCAGTAGATTTTCAGGTGAGTCACTTTTCGCATGCAGATTCATGGGAAAGATCAGCATAAGAACTACAAGATATCGTCGCATAAAAATCCCACTCATCATTATAGGCCGAGTGAGTTTACCTGTGAAAAAGGATTCACGCATTAAAATTATCGGGCACGAATTCACCGCAAAGTTTGTTACGCCAAATGGCGCAATTTCGTTTGCAATATTGTATGTTAATTGCGCGGACGCGATTCAAAGAGGCTAACGATGCAAGTTACTACTTCAAAACTCCTGACCTTGATACTTTCTGCAACGCTTTTTTCGTTCCAGGCAATAGCAAGGCCAACCGTCGGACTCGTGCTGTCAGGTGGCGGTGCCCGGGGTGCTGCCCATGTTGGCGTTTTAAAAGTACTCGAAGAATTACGAATCCCCGTTGATGTTGTTGCCGGGACAAGTATGGGATCAATCGTTGGCGGCCTGTACGCCTCAGGGATGTCAGTTGCTGAAATTGAACAGACAATAAATTCCCTGAATTGGGATTACCTGCTTGAGGATGATCCGGGCCGTGCCAATCTGTCGCTGAACAGAAAGATCCAGGAAGATTTGTTTTCCACGGAGATTTCGCCGGGTTACAACAATGGAAGTGTGCAGTTAAGACCTGGTTTAATAACGGGCCAGAAAGTCGTGCTTGTACTGCAAAGATTAACGACCCAGGTCGCACATATAAGTGATTTTGATGATCTGCCTATTCCATTTCGGGCTGTTGCGGCAGATATCGTAACTGGAGAAACGGTGGTGCTCAAGAGTGGCAACCTTGGCCGTGCGATGCGGGCATCCATGTCCGTACCTACCATTTTCGCGCCCGTTGAAGTGGACGGTCGAATCCTTGTCGATGGAGGCATTGCAGACAATTTGCCGGTAGATGTGGCCAGGCAGATGGGGGCAGATGTCCTTATTGTTGTTGATGTTGGTTCACCGCTGCGAAATAAAGATCAGATTACCAACGCATTGACCGTCACCGACCAGTTAACCAGGTTATTAACCGGGCGCAACGTAATTGCCAGCCTTTCCAGCATATCTGCAGACGACATACTCATCAAACCGATACTCGGTAGTATCACAGCCATACAATTCGATCGCGCTGCGGAAGCGGTGCCACTCGGGGAAGCAGCTGCCAGAGAAGCAAGCGCTGAGCTACTCAACCTTTCACTCTCCGTAGAAGACTTTGCATCATACCAGGCAAACCTGAATAGGGTCCCCTCCGGAGACCGTACCGTCAGAAGCATCTCCCTGGACAACAGGAGCAATGTCGCTGATGAAGTATTACAAAAACGAATTGATGTCAAAACGGGGGAAACTCTTAGCCTGGATCAACTTGAGGAAAACATTGGTCGGATGCACAGTATAGGTATCTTTGAGAAGGTGGGGTACGACCTTGTACAACACCGGGACGGCGTGGATATTGACTTGTTTGCGACGCCAAAATCCTGGGGGCCAAATTATCTTCATTTTGGTATGAGCGTGGATGGTTATTTTGATGGTGATAACAGCGCAAATCTGATTCTTGGCTATACACGTACTGACTTGAATAAGTGGGCGGGAGACTGGACCACATTGCTACAACTTGGCGATGAGCCAAGATTCCTGAGCTATTTTCATCAGCCACTCGGGGTAGATCTTAAGTATTTTGTTCAACCTTCCATCGACCTGAAGAAAACAAACTGGGGCGTCTTTAATGATGGTGACAAAATTGCTGAATACCGTCTTGTGGAGAATGAGCTCGAATTTCTCATCGGCAAAGATTTTGGGACCAGAGCCGCACTGGCGTTGGGCCTCAGTCGGATTAACGGCGAGATCGAGCTGTTTACGGGCGATCCAACACTTCCTGAAGAGCAGTTCGACGATGGCGGTATCATTGTAAGATTCCGTTATGACACTATCGATGATATTGATTTCCCTTCGACGGGTAACGAAATCAGAGCTTCATACTACCAGGCGCATGAATCTCTGGGAGCGGATGAAGACTATATACAATGGAGACTGAGACTTAATGGATTCAGGTCATTCGGAAAGCACACAGTTGGCCTCAGTATGAAGGTTGGTGGAATTGAAGATGGGACGGCATCTTTGTCGAGAAGGCTTTTTCTGGGTGGTTTCTTCAATATATCCGGGCTAAAGCCTAACGAACGCTTTGGTCAATACTTGGGTGTAGTGGGAGCCGTCTATTACAGGAGGTATGATCGAATAAAATTTCTGTCAGCATTCTTGGGTGGAACTGTTGAATATGGCGGTGTCTGGGACGACACAGACGATATCTCCAGCGAAAATTCATTGTTCGCTGGCAGCCTCTTCCTTGGGCTGGATTCTCCACTGGGCCCGATTTTAGTAGGTTGGGCATACACAGATGAAGGGGATGATCTGTACTTCATCAAACTCGGTCGCTTCTTTTAATTGTAGGTTAATTCAAGACATTGCGGTTTTAATCAACTCCAAATTCTCACATCAAGGGTCATTTTTTGCGTCACTTCATTTTCCTGTTCATTCTATGTTCGAACAACCCCGCACTCGGAGAGTCGGATTCGACCCTAACAACTATCTATGGTGGCCTGTTATCGCCTTCCCACCATCAGGCTTATATCCTGGAAACGGGAGATAATGCGTTACTGGCAAGGGTTCACCTGATTCGTAGCGCCCAATCAACGATCGATATCCAGACGTTTATCTGGGCGAATGATGGGAGTGGTCGTTTCGTCATCTCTGAACTCATATTAGCAGCCCAACGTGGCATCAAAGTTCGAATCCTGATTGATGACCTGTCCTTGAGAAAGACCTCTGATTACGTTGCGTTTTTAGTTTCGGTTCATCCAAACATCCAGATAAAACAGTTCAACCCACTGGCTGAGAATATCGACGCCGGTATGCTCGAAGTACTTGGTAGTTATACATTTCGCCTGGGACAGACAAATCATCGCATGCACAACAAGACCGTCATCGTCGACGGTAAATACGGCATCACAGGCGGGCGCAACTATGCTGATGACTATTTTGATCGTGGTGTGCATCGCTCATTCAAGGACCGGGATGTACTCATTGTGGGTAAGGTCGTGGCTTCCATGTCCCGTTCTTTTGAGGCCTACTGGAATTTTGAACTCTCGGTCAACAGCAGAGATATGAAGGATGTAAAGCGCATGCTGGCATCGGATGACTTCGAAATCCCGGATGACATCAAGACCTACAAGGTGCCCGCGACCTTCCAGAGCCTACAGGAGTGTGCCGAGAACCTGGTTTGTATGCAGGAGCGAATTTTTATTCACGGATTCAGTATCAATGAGGTTGAATTTATAGCGGATGCACCGAATAAAATTCTTGAGGGTGAGGACACTGCCACTACGACACTGAGCCTCGTCAATCTAATAAAAAGTGCAGAACGTTCGATTATTTTTCAGACTCCCTATCTGGTTATTGATAGATCGGGAAATAAGTTGTTCAAAGGTATCCGTAAAAAAAACCCGGATCTTGAGTTTATTGTCTCCACTAATTCTCTTGCTGCAGCGGATCATTTCTACGCCTATGCCTTTTCCTACAAGAACAAAAAGAAGTATGTCAAAAATTTCAAATGGCAGATTTTTGAGCTAAAACCCACACCCAATGATATTGATCAAATGGTTCCGGGCATACCAGGACATGTACGTGCGGACGATCACTACACCTGCATACATGCAAAAACATTCCTGTTTGACTACCAAACAGTTTGGCTGGGCTCTTTTAACCTCGATCCAAGATCAGCTTCCCTGAACACGGAAGCCGGTCTGATTATCCGTGATGCTGCGCTTGCAACAAGTCTTGCCGGGACCATCAAGGCCGAAGCGGCGCCAGGAAATAGCTGGACAATCGGTGTGCGAAGAAAGATCCCGATCCTGGCTAACCTGAACGGATTGATGGAAAACGTATTTAGCTGGATTCCGTTTCTGAACATATGGCCATTTACCTATTCAACCAGCTTTGAACTCAAGCCCGGTGCCTCGGAGGTTCCCTTCTATCATGACAATTTTTACTAAAATTATGAGGGTGTGGGACAATTTCCGGGCGCCAATGTCAGTCAGAAAGCGTTGAAAACTCGCTTGACTAAAGCATTCTTCGGCCCGGCAGAACCAATCATCTAGCCGCCTGGTTGACCCCTGCAGGCTGACGGGACAACAGCCATTCTACTCTTTCAATGTCGTCGCAATTTGGACACCTACCAACCTCGCAATAATCACTGCAACATAGAGTTGACCAAGTAATGCCTGTGTGGCTGCCAGTGCTTTGGTAAATCCTGTTACAGGAGAAATATCCCCATACCCCAGAGTCGTCTGGGTCACAAAACTGAAATAAATCAAGTCATGCATAATCACAGTTAATGAGGCGCGATCATGGAAATCCAGTACAAGATTCTCTCCTAAGCTTCCCGGTGAAATGATGAGCGTGCCGTAGTACACAAGTGAGAGGCAAAGACCGAAGATGACATAGAGAATAATTGATGCATAGATAATCTCTGTATCAACCTTCTTGGCAGCCAGCAGAAATTCATAAACTTGTCTCAATTGACCCTTTCCGCTAGCAACAGAAGTCGTCTCATAGCATCTCCTTCGACGGCTTTCAGAGGCTCGGACTCACGGCTCATAGTCGCCGCCCACATGATCATCTCGGTGAAACGCACGAATCTTTTCCACCAATTCCCTGATGCCCTGTTCTTCAGACAGTTTATAGAAGCCCTCGATCAGTTCATAACAAAAGACGATTTCGCGTGCGTCCCTATCCCAGTATGCATCTGGCGAACCGCAGGAACGCGTGCGAAGCGTTATCGCATCAGGTAGCAGTAGGTTCTGACCGACGTAGGCGACTGCGCGTTCCAGCAACT
>JAPUGI010000289.1 GCA_027292925.1 Gammaproteobacteria bacterium | reverse complement strand
ATAGTGCCGAACCGCCGCCTCCGAGCCGACCGGCATGTAGCAGACCAGAACTTCCGCCTTGGCGTCCTTGATGACCTGGACCACGTCGACCGGTTGCTGGCTGGAAGGGCGGAAGGCCTTGTCATCGGGATAGTCGGCCATGTGCGGCGCCACACCGTCGAGAACTGGCCCCATCTGCACTATGACCCCGGATTCGGGTATGGCGCTCTGAAACACCTTGGTGCAGTTGGGTTTGGCGAAAATAGCTTCCCCCAACGGCTTGCCTACTTTGCGCCGATCAATATCAAACGCGGCCACGACCTGGATGTCGCTCGGTCCCCAATCACCGATCCGGGCATGCATGAGACCGGCCGACGCTTCCTCGTTGCGTCCCTTGTAGTATTCCAGCCCCTGGACAAGGGAACTCGCGCAGTTGCCGACACCGGCGATAGCCACTCTTATTCGTTTCATAAAATTCTCCCGATAGGTAATAACGCACTTGTCATAGCCCGACAAACACTTGTTAATGTTCTCAAAAACACAACGGGGTACTGCTCAAATGAGAGGTGGAAACCAGTCCTGAGATAACCTTATTTGACGGATCTTCCAACGAATCAATAAAGGGGCTAGACTTGACACAATTCTCGCCAAAGCATGAATTGGCACTTGAAACCGTTGCGCTAAGGGGAGTTAAGATGCACCCCTAGCAATATGAAACTACTCTTTCCTGTGCAGTTTTGCAAGCACACAGGGCAAACAACTCTCTCAAGACTATTGGGATCAATCCCGATACCTTGAGGTTTTTGAGGATCACTCGAATGCGCAGCGACAATATTTACTCGTGAGATACCCTAATACCGGTAAATTTCGAAAGTTATTCAGTTTGTCTTCACTTGACCACTTTAGAAGATGAATCGAGGTAACAAGAAACTAGTCGAGCAGGGAATACCAAACCTGTCGGCAACCGCTAATTCAACTTTTTATCACGCCAGTACTTGGTACCTTGCAGGGTTGCTTGCAGGGCGAGTCCTGTTTTCGTCAACTGATAAAGGCTGACGCCATTTACAACGGTGACTGCCAGGCTGCCCTCGCCGCCCTTGTCGCCTGATTTGGCAGCCGCGTCTGCTTGACCTGCGAAATCCCATCCGTAATTGATAAACCTGTCCAGGGCTTCGCGAGTATGGAATACAAATACACCGCGAAAATCCTTAACGCCCAAACCAATACCCAGGCCTGCGCTAGCCATTTTCATATAGGTATCTTTACCCGACTTATTGTCGTGTACCACACCATTGCCGCCGCCCGCTGATAAAAAGATGAGGTTGATGCCAATATTGGAAAATACCCCATAGCCGACTGCTTTTTTAATTTCACGGCGAGTAGAAGGCTGCTCCTGGTACAATTGCTCAAGCACTTCTGCACGCGTTTTTTGAATTTTGGCTCTTTTCTTGTCCGCCCTGTCGGCAAACGCGGGGTTCGCGAGTAAAAGTACCGCTAAAGTAACGCTGAGCATTCTCGTCATGATCGGTCCTATAATTGTGCAATTTTTATAGCAATGCTAATCAACAGACGGTGCCATCTTGAATGTGTCCCGTATGTCTATGCCAGTGCCAACTGTAACACGCTTCTCACGATCTGGAATCTGTTCATCACAGTTTCGAATCGTGAACCGGCTCTGTTAAGCTGATAATTCGGATGCGGTCTCCTCTGCCCATCCATAGTCAGCCTTGCCGTTAGGCAGCCTTTGCACCAGTGGTACAAAAAACACTTTCCTGGGTAGTTTATAGCCGGACAGGTGTTTTCTTGTTGCTTCAATCAATGAAGCCTCATCAATTTCCATGCCTTCATTCAGCGAAGTTACCGCAACTATTTTCTGGCCAAACCTGTCATCTGGTACACCCACTACCAGGCAGTCAAAAATTTCCGGTGCTCGCTTGATCGCTTCTTCAACCTCTTCAGGAAAAACCTTTTCACCGGCTGTATTGATGCATTTCGAGCCCCGCCCCAACAGGGTAATACTGCCGTCAGCTTCTACAGTCGCAAAGTCCCCTGGAAAGCTGTATCTGACCCCGTCTATTTCACGAAAAGTTGTCGCAGATTTTTCCGGATCTTTATAGTAACCAAGCGGGACATTTCCCCCCGCACCTAACACGCCTATTTCGCCGGACCCGGGTTTTACCTCTTCGTCATTTTCGTTGAATACCTTGACGTTCTCACTCATCTGGAATTTAGCGGTTTGGCTGACACTCTCGCGAGTTGCCACCGAGGTTCCCATGGAGCCTTCTGTTGAACCCATGGCATCAATCAGCGACATCTCTTGATGATTCAATAACCCTTGTTTTACTTCTGCTGACCACATGACGCCGGATGACATAATGACCTTGACCGAGCTGATGTCATGGGGAGAGCCTTCATCCTTTGCCTTGTCCAGTTCAGACAGTAGAGGTTTGGCAAAGGCATCACCCACGATGACCACAAAAGAAACTTTATTACGATTTACCTCCTTCCATATTCTGATCGGATCAAGGCCCAGCTCCGGAATGGTGACGACTGCGCCGCCCATCATATGGGGGATCATCGAACCTACCCACATACCGGTGCCATGCATCAAAGGGCATGCGGTCAGGCTAACCAGCTGGTTACCCGAACGGGTCAACTCGGCGGAAGCTGTTGCAATGGTCTCCGGCGTACCCGGTGGTACCTCTACACCGCCGAGCATCACCCATCCCATCGTGAGAGCCGTCGACATCTGGCCCATTGAATACATCACTCCCTTTGGCATACCTGTAGTGCCACCGGTATAGAGCATATAGATATCATCCGGGGAGCGCTCAATCCTGGGCATGGGTTCCGTCTTGGCAATCAAATCGTCAAATTCAATGTCCCCCGCAAGGGAGCCTTCGCTTTCATCTTTGACACGGATGAAGGTTTTGATCCTGGGAAGCTGCCCGCGAATTGATTCGACCCGGTCGGCATAACAAGCCTGGTAGACCAGAGCTTCACAATCGGCATTATCCAGTAGATAAATTAGCTCTTCATCCTGATAACGGTAGTTAGCATTGATCGGCACACCCCGCATTTTCATGATGCCGAACTGGGCTTCAAGATATTCATTGCAGTTGTGAAGGTATAGCCCAACCTTGGAATCGGATTTTAGCCCTTTACTGGACAAATACCCGGCAACACGAGCAGCACGATCCTCGTATTCCTTCCAGCTACGGCTGATATCCTTGCAAATAACTGCCGGTGCATCGGGTTGCTGATCGGAAATATTCTCCCAGATGGTAGCGAAGTGCATTTCACTCATTATCGGTTCCTCACGTAATCGAAATGGCGGCTCTAAAGCCACTGTACTTGGGCTGATCAATCGCTATCTGATTCACCACCGTGGTTCTAAGATGTGATTTTAATATTTCATCTTCCAACGATAACGTACCGTCGCGCAGTTGGTTAACGAGACGCCAGCGTAAATCTTCGAGGTTATCACTGGAATTGAAAAACTCACGCAACCTTGATAATTCACCATCGCGATGGCCCGGTCCTAGCGCCAATTCCCTGATGACAATATCAACTGAGTTGGACGCGACACGGGCCAGAAAATTAGCCCTGCCACTGGACTCTCCCATTATGTCGTGGCGGAGAAAGTCCCTGACGCTTGTCAGCAATTCATCTGCCCTTGGCATGTCCAATGTCGAATCCTCTGAAACCCCGGGCACGAGTTCAACAGACCCGGGCATCAACAAATTTACACAATCAACCTGGCATTCAGATGACCTGCGACCCACGGCCGGGCGCTCCACCGATTGGTCCGGACCGGTTCGATAGTGTTCAACAAAACCAAGACAACCGACAGCCCACCAGAAAGATCCGAATACCTGCCAGAATCTCACATGTTCCGGGTCAACCTTTTTACCCGACACTTCTTCATAACCAAGGAACAGATCTTCATAGTCTCCAAATCCGCCCACAGGTTTGTCACTACCATATCGCCATGAGTTGGTGCATATCCAGCCGAGATCACGCATGGGGTCACCGATATGGGCAACTTCCCAATCCAGAATCGCCACTACTTTTTCGCGAGAGATCATGAAGTTGCCATTACGAAAGTCGTTGTGCACCAGTGATCTCTCGACCTCGCCGGGGAGATTCTCCTCAAGCCACCGGCCAACATAGTCAATCATGGGCTGCGGGGTATTCATCAATTTGTAGCGTTCCCACATTTGATCGATAAATTCATCAGGCGGAATCACCGCGAGTTTCTTGTCCAAACCGGTTTGCTTTAGATCAATGTTGTGAATTTTTGCCAGGATTCGACCGATTTCATAGGCCAGTTTCGGGCGAATCTCCGAGAATCGATCCGATCGGACGATGCGGGCGCCGAGTGCTTCGCCCTCAAGCCATTCCATAATGATGCCATCTCCAAGATCATCTTCGCGAGACAGGACATGAAAAACCTCAGGTGCTGGAACACCTGCTTGAAGAGCACACTTCATTAGCAGAGCTTCTACAGCAAGGCCAGGATGCGCAGGTACTGGATCAACGTATCCCCCTCCGGGGGACCGGCGCAGGGCAAGCAATTGCTCAGCGCCTTTGATCACAACGTTAAGTCGATAGGTCTCCTGGCTGGCGCCACCTGAAAGCCGTTCAACAGAAACGAGCTTCGAGCAACCAGGAATGTACTCGGTGAGCGCCCGCTCCAGTTTGCTGTCAAACTCCGCTTTATCCATCAACTATTCTTCCCGGACTCCCTTTGGCGCTTGCTGTTTCATAAATCCAAACATATAACCGGCAATTCTCCTGATCTGTATCTCATCCGCCCCTTCGGTAATCCGGTAGCGCCGATGATGTCTGTAAATGTGTTCGAATGGTTTGTGCCTGGAATATCCGAGGCCACCGTGCACCTGCATGGCCTGGTCAGCTGCTTCACAGCACAGCCGGTTCGCCTGGTAATTACACATGGAAACCTTATCCGAAACTTTGAAATTACCATAGGTATCCATCTGCCAGGCAGTCTTATGGATTAACGCGCGCAACATCTCACACCGGGTTTGCAATTCCGCAAGCGGAAATTGAATTGCCTGATTGACCGATAGTGGTTTTCCGAACGGTTTGCGCTCCATCGCATACTTCACAGATTCGTCGATACAATATTGCGCAGCACCCAGGCTGGAAGCTGCCTGGCGAATTCTGTTTTCATTGAAGAAGTGTTGCACGACCTGCAACGCCCGCCCTTCTCCACCGAATATCGTATTGTTGTCCACATAGACATCGTTTAGAGATATGCGGCCATGGTCTGTAGGCATATTAAATGTCCACAACATCTCCTCGAGCTTAAAGCCATCTGCGTTGGTCGGTGTAAGAAACGCGGTTATACCTTCTCCATCCCCTGCGTTACCACTGGTCCTGGCCAGGATCATGTCGTACTGGGCTTTGTGGATGCCTGTATTCCAGGTCTTTGCGCCGTTGATACGCCAACCATCACCGTCGCGCGTGGCTGTGGTTTCCATGTGTGTGGCATCCGAGCCGTGGTCCGGTTCTGTAATGCCAAACGCAAAGCCCCGCTTGCCCTCGAGCATCAGTGGAACCCACTCTTCTTTCTGTTCATCCGTGCCATAGGTCAGCATCAGCAGCAATCCAACATTGTTGCCAACGATTGAATGTTCAGTCTGCAAGTCGTTGTGTAGGCCAAGACCCCTGGCAGCGAAATGTTCACGAATAATGGCCATGCCAAGATTAGTACCGTCCTGGCCTCCATATTCTTTCGCCAGGGGATATCGATAGTGTCCAGCTGCATCAGCGAGTTTTCTCGCTTCGGCTAACAGCGCTTCCCACTCTTCGTTCGGCAAGCCTCCTCGATCCCAATCTGTACGGGCATCTTCCCTGCGATAGTCAAAAAAACGAATGTTGTCGTTTTTATTTTCCAGGGGTTTGATTTCATTCTCGATAAACTCATCCAGGACGATTAGATAATCCTGAATGTCCTTCGGTATATCAAAATCCATGATGGCTCCCTCATGCCTGCCAACACCAGGGAACCGATAATATCACGCCATTCGATTGAGCTGGTCCGCAAACGGATCCTCGTCGGCATCTCGATGCCAGGTATATTCCGCCGCCTCTGCAGTCTGATCGGCAGTTTCCTGGCCAAACAATCTGGCAATAATGGCGAGCGCCATGTCTGTTCCTGCAGATACTCCCGAGGATGTCACAAACTGACCGTCATCGACCCAACGCGCACGTTCTACCCAATCAACTTTCTGCGACTGTGATGTAGCCAGACTGAAAAACTGTTTGTTGGATGTGGCCCGTTTGCCGTCCAGCAATCCCGCTCTCGCTAACAATGCGGAGCCAGTACATACAGAGGCTGTAATTTGTGCCTTCGCTGCGCGCTCCCTCAGGAAACTGAGTAGTTTTTCATTTTCGAGTTCAGGAACGGTACCCACCCCGCCAGGTAACAGGATGATGTCTAATGCTGGTGCATCAGAGAAGTCAAAGTCGGCAACCACCTTGGGTAGCCCTGGAGCCATGGTCATGGAACCCGCTGCTACTGGTCCTTTCGCTTCTGCCACCATAACTACCTGCAGTTTGTCAGGGGGGATGGCCGTAAACATTTCCAGCGGACCAAACATATCCAGTAGTTCAAATCCCTCGTACAGTATCGCACCTAGAGTTAGGCTCATGGCAGTCTCCTTCCAATCTTTTAACTGATTTCAAACTCAATTTTTCCAAATTCACCATAATCGGCGACATAGGACCCAGGCCTCGTGTCCATTTGTATGCGCCCCAGCGAACCCGTCATCAGGAAATGTCCCGGTTTGACAACATACCCTTGTGCAACAACCTGGTTAACAAGCCAGGTAGCCGCGTTAAACTGGTCCCCTAATGCATCCGTACCTTGACCCTCGTGTAGTAATTCACCGTTTCGGGATAAGGTAACTTCAACTTTATTTACAGCCCGGAAATCGGTTCTCTCTCCCGCAATATACCCTGCTGCTGCGGCACCACTCGCGATGAAATCATAAATTGTCATAGCACCTGGATCATCGAAGCCAATATCGGCTATCTCTATCATAGGCAGACAATATTCTACATGCTCCAATAATTCCTCAGGCGAGATCTGGCTGGACATTTCTTTGCCGATGCAAAAACCGACTTCCGTTTCGACCACGGCATGGGAGAAGCTTTCAAGTTCGACTACCGAGCCTGTCGGCAGATGCATTTCTTCAAGTAATACACCACTAACCGGAACATCTATTCCCATGGACTGTTGTGCGGCTGTGTTGGTTAGCGCTCCTTTAAAGCCTGAAACAGGGCTGGACGGTGTGCAGAGTTCGATAAACAAAGCCTGGGCCGCATAAGCGATTGCCTGATCTACATCCGGCACCCGACTCGAACAAACGGGACTGGGGTTGCCGCTAACCTTCGCCTCAAATAGTAAACTCACCCACTCGTCATTATCTAAGGTCTTATCGTTCATCGTTGTGTACTCAATTGCTCTCAAAATCTATTAAGGGCATACTTCGACAATACTATGCTCTTTCAATAGACTGGTCTAAATATGTCAGAAACTGTATCAATTCTTTCTCCCTCTGGTACAACCCCGCCAACTACAAAATTCCTGAATCCATGACCGAGCGGCTCGAAAAATACACTGCATTGGCGAATAGCTAGAGAAAATCTTATGAGCAATAGTTGTAACTGGCCGTATCTTCCGGTCAAGAATCTTACGTCCTTAAGTCGCGCCGAAGGTGCCTACTTATACCTGGACAATGGAGACAAAATCCTGGATGCCGCTGGTGGCGCTATAGTCGCCAATATCGGGCATGGACGTAAAGAGGTGGCCGATGTTATCCATGCAGCCACCATGAATTGTACCTATGCAGTCCCACCCTGGCTCACTCCGGAAAGGCAAACGTTGGTGGATGAACTGTGCAATCACTGGCTCCCGAAACGCCTTAATCGAATTCATGTCACCTCCGGCGGCTCTGAAGGCAATGAATCCGCAATAAAGATTGCGGTCCAATATTACGTTGCCAGAGGTATGCCTGAGAAAAAAGTCATACTGGCCAGAACTATTTCCTACCACGGAACCACGATAAGTACAGCTGGAATCTCCGGTCACCTGTCAAGGAAAAAAGGATTGGAAGGAATTCTGGATGACTACCCCCGAATTGAAACCCCTTACCCCTTACGTTGTCCGTTAGGGCGCTATCATCCTGATGCTGCTGACTACTACGTTAAGAGCCTTGAAGACACTATAGAACATACTGGTCCAGGCAATATCGCTGCACTGATTGCAGAACCCATTAATGGTTCAAGCGGTGGTGCTATCTCGCCCCCCGATAACTACTGGAATCGCGTTCAGGACATCCTGAAAAAACACGATATCCTGCTGATAATGGATGAAGTCATGACAGGTTTCGGCCGCCTCGGCGAGAAATTCGGTTCAGATGTTTACGGAATCAAGCCAGACCTGTTGGTCGCTGGCAAAGGCCTGGCAGGCGGTTATTCTTCCATCACTGGTATCTACAGTACTGCGGAAATTTCAGATGCTATAGCCGATGCGGGGTTAGGTGTGATGTTTCACACCTTTGCGGGGCTCCCACAATCCTGCGCAGCGGCAGCGAAAGTACTTTCCATTATTCGCGAGGAAGAGTTGCTTGATCGGGTAAAGAAGATTGGGCCCCAACTGAAGGCACACCTGCAAGACAAATTCAGCCAGCATCCGCTGGTGGCTGAAATTAGAGGTGAAGGAATGCTTATCGGTATTGAAATAGTGAAAGACAGGGAGACTCTGGAATGTTTTCCTGAGGAAGATCGAATTGCCGACAAGGTAGTTGGCTATGCCATGGGAGAAGGTGTATTTTTTTACCCGGGCGGTACCGGCGAAATCCGGGACATCGTGTGTATTGGCCCACCATTTATTATCGGTGAGCCGGAGATTGAACTGATGGCAAATGCGCTTGGAACTGCACTGGATAGAGTCCTAGCACGAACCGAGTTGCGTCCAGCCTGACAATCGGTCAATCGTCATCCTGAACACAATGAAGGATCTCGCTTGTCCCGAGCTTGGCGAAGGATGACGGGATTGGTGAGCGCTCAGGATGACAGGTCGTGTGTTCTTCTAGACCGGTGGTGGGCCCTGGCGACCGCCCATAAGCCAGCGTAACAGCGGTAAATGTTGGCGACCTTGAAATCGCTCCCCTTCATAGTGATAGGCCGGTGAATCAAATATTCCGCTCTCAAGTAATTCTTCCTGAATCTTGCGCAGATTGTTGGTGGCCACAAAGTCGTTAAAGCCCGTTGTCGATAGATGGACCTGGGCCAACAAATCACGAATCAAGCTCACATCTTCCATGGGTTTTTGTCCACGAAAAGCGGCTGAAAATACCGCTTCGGTATAGTGCCAATAGTTCTCAGCGTTCGCCTGGATCTGCTGTAACCACAATAGCCCAACTGCCGCATGCGTTGGATCAAACGCTATCCCACCCTGATCAACTGAAATACCTAATCGCTCACAATTCCTTTGCAATTCTCCGTCCGCAAACGTTTTCCTGGCCCGGGCCCGCCGTGCCTTGTACTCAGCCAGTGGGTCATCGTTATTGATCGGGATCGAAAAACTGCCAGGCGTCCTCACCAGGGGAAGGAAGTGCACTTCCACCTGCATATCATCCACCAATTTCCGGGTATCCCCGAGCGCCAGATAAGTTGTCAAACTATTGAAGTCAATGCACAGGGTAAGCCCGCTGGCCGGGAATAATTCCCCCATCACGTGATGACCGAATCATTGGCAACATCCGGCAGTGGACCCGGTTTACCAGCAAGATGCCATCGAACTCGAGGCAGATGTTCACGACCAAAGTACATTTCCCCGTCAATCACATAAGTCGGAACACCGAAGTAACCACGATCAAGAATCTCATCCTGCAGCTGATCATGACTTTCCCTGCCCTGGCTGTGCAGGTAATCTGTAAAGCCGGTTACATCAGCCCCGGCTTCCTGCAACAGACTTGTGATTACTGTTTCATCTTCGATATCCAGTTCCCGCTTCCAGAATCGCTTGTAAGTCATATCCGTATAGCTTTTTAGGACATCATGACCTAGCTCTTTTGCCCATAACATGCCGATGGCCGCGAGAGATGAATCCCATATTTTCTGCGTACCCCGCAGCGTAAGGGATCGCAGATTGGCGTACCTGCGCGCATCCATATAGGCATACTTAACGGCCAACCACTGCATTGGGTTGCGATTGCTCTCAATTACCTTACCCGTATCGTTTGTCCTGGCTGTTCCCAGGTAACTGCCAATATTCAGCGTCAAGGGGTACCAATCTATTTCGATCCCGAATTGCTGCTCCAAAGCATAGGTTGGATCTTTCGCAATGAAGGCGTAAGGGCTTTTATAATCGATGTAGACTTCAAGCATAACCATGGTCTCAACCTGCCACTTCAGCGCCAAGTATGTTTTACTTTCACCACTGACTCAATCTGGAAAATTGATGGGCCCACACGAAAAACTCATTGAGAGAACCCTCCTATTTAACGACCGTAACCTGTAGTGGATCCCATTACTCAAGGCACCCTCGGTGCAGCCCTATCAGAATCATTCAGCGATGAGCACAAGGTCAAGGTAGCGGCACTTCTTGGCTGTTTTGGAGGCTTGTTTGCCGATATTGACGTGCTGTTTCAATCGTCATCGGATCCGCTTCTTTTTCTCGAATTCCACCGACAATTTACACACTCACTGATATTTATCCCCGTTGGCGCGATGATCTGTGCCGGTCTGGCCTGGGGGTTCGCAAAGAAGCATTTGAGCTTCAGGCAAACCTACTTATGCTGTTTCCTTGGATATGCCACCCACGGACTCCTGGACGCCTGCACTACCTATGGCACTCAACTATTCTGGCCATTTTCAGATATGCGCGTTGCCTGGAACACCATTTCCATCATTGACCCGTTTTTTTCCTTGCCGTTGCTGGTCCTGGTTGTGATCGGGGTCATTAAGCGTAATCCAACATTTGCACGATTTGCACTCGCCTGGGTATTTGTCTATTTATCATTGGGGGTCATACAACGAGATCGTGCAGTCGCGGTCGGCTACGAGCTCGCACAGTCAAGAGGCCACACGCCAATACGCCTTGAAGCAACCCCAGGCTTTGGAAGCCTGCTGTTATGGAAAGTGCTATATGAGGCCAACAATCAATTCTACGTTGACGCCGTCAGGGTCGGCCTGACCTCGAAAATAATACCGGGTGACCACATTGAAAAACTGGATCTTGAAAAACACTTCCCCTGGCTGGATTCTTCCAGCCAGCAGGCGAGGGACATAGAAAGATTTCGATGGTTCTCCAACCAATATCTGGCAATAGATCAGGATTTTCCCTACCGTATTTTCGATATTCGCTATTCTGTTTTACCCAATGAAATCAACGCGCTCTGGGTCATTGACATTAATCCTCACGCCGACCCCCACGCACACGTCAAGTTTACAACCAATCGCTCAGTTTCCGGTCGTAAGCTGTCCAGATTAATAGAGATGCTGTCTGACTGACAGAAACAGGAGAATTTATGGACAACACAACGATTCGGAGGATCCTGGACGAATCAAAAACCGTCGCCATGGTGGGATTGTCAGGGAACTGGTACCGGCCAAGCTACTTTGCGGCCAAATACCTGCTTGACCACGGCTACCAGGTCATCCCTGTAAATCCCAACTATGATGAGGTCCTGGGGCAAAAATGTTACCCGGATCTGGCGGCTGTTCCACACAAGGTGGATATCGTCGACCTGTTTCAACGATCAGAAGACGTGCCAAAATTCATCCAGCCCGCGATAGATATCGGCGCCAGGGTGTTGTGGCTGCAACTCGGTATCGTCAACGAAGATGCGGCTTCGAAGGCCAGGGATGCCGGTCTTGAAGTAGTGATGGACCGGTGTATGAAGATTGAATACGCCCGTTTGTTTGGCGGCCTCAATTGGGCTGGTGTAAACACTGGCATAATTTCAGCCAAACGATCGAAGAGGATTCCATAATGACAGATCACGAATTCGGATTCGAAACACGCTGCTTGCTTGCCGGGCAGATTCCGGATGCTGCCACCGGTTCAAGAGCGACTCCGCTGTACCAGACCTCCGCCTACGTTTTTGACGATACGGAACACGCCGCCAGTCTTTTTAACCTGCAAACCTTCGGCAACATTTACAGCAGGCTCTCCAATCCCACTACGTCGGTGTTTGAAGAACGAATGGCATCCCTGGAGGGAGGCCGAGCTGCCCTTGCGGTTGCTTCCGGGCTTGCTGCACAGATGACCGCCCTGCTCACTTTGCTGGCTCAAGGTGATGAAATTGTATCGGCCAGTACCTTATATGGTGGGAGCTATTCACAATTCGACGTCAATTTCAGGCGCATGGGAATTAACACCACGTTCGTGGACCCGGATGACCCCGAGCATTTCAGAAGTGCCATTACCGAACGAACAAAGGTCGTATTTATCGAAACTATTGGTAACCCTTCCAACAACCTCATTGATATCGAAGCGGTCGCTGATATTGCCCATGAAGCCGGCATTCCATTGATGGTAGACAACACCTTTGCCACACCTTTCCTGTGCAAACCATTTGACCATGGTGCGGATATTGTTGTGCATTCGGCTACCAAGTTTATTTGTGGTCACGGAACTTCAATCGGTGGCGTCATTGTTGAATCCGGCAGGTTTCCCTGGGACAACGGGAAATTCCCGGAAATGACTGAACCTTCCAAGGGTTATCACGGCGTCAGGTTCTTTGAGACTTTCGGGGATTTTGGATTTGTAACCAAATGTCGCCTTGAAACTTTACGAACATTGGGTCCGTGTTTAAGCCCCTTTAACTCCTTCCTCTTTCTGCAGGGCCTGGAAACCCTGCACATCAGGATGGAACGGCATGTGGAAAATGCGATCGCAGTCGCGCAGCACCTGCAGCAACATGATGCGATCTCCTGGGTGAAATATGCAGGACTGCCCGATAACCCCTACTATGATCTTTCAAGGAAGTACCTGCCAAAGGGTGCCGGTGCCATTCTCACCTTCGGCATCGAGGGAGGCCAGCAAGCAGGAGTAAAGTTTATTGAAAACGTCCAATTCCTGAGCCACCTTGCTAATGTCGGCGATGCAAAAACGCTGATTATTCATCCTGCATCGACTACACACCGACAACTCAACGACGAAGAACAGATTTCTGCTGGTGTGACCCCTGATATGGTCCGCATATCCGTCGGACTCGAAACCATAGAAGATATTCTTTGGGATATTGACCAGGCACTGGAGATATCCCAGGCACCTTGATGTCAACTAGGGAGCCTCTGATCGAGTCGGAATGCCGCACCAATTCAATGTCTCTGCGTGACCTGAAGCGTGCTGTTGCAAGTGATGCGGCACCCCGACGCAATCCGAAGTTAATGGCCATAGTCCCGAGCCGTATCTCGGCGTTGGCTACCTAACTACCAGGCATATGCCTCCGGCGCCTCACCACCTGGTCCGCGAAAAAGTTCATCTAAACGCTCTAGGGTTGCATCATCCAATTTGATCTCAAGCGCATGTAACGCACTATCCAACTGCTGCTGTGTTCTCGGTCCAATGATGGGAGAAGTCACATCAGGATTGCCTGCTACCCACGCGATTGCAACATCAGCCGGATGCTCGCCCAACTCATCACACAAGGTTGCATATTTCGACAATTTGTCACGCTGAGGTTCGGACGCCTGGCCAAGCGCGTTGCCGCTGCGCAGACCTTGTGCCTCACCTTTCGCCGCCGCTAGTAATCCACCTCCGAGTGGGCTGTAGGGAATAAAACCAAGCCCGTAATCCCGGCATGCCGGAATAACTTCAAGCTCCACGGTTCTGTTGAGTAAACTGTAGGTACTTTGTTCAGAAACGGGTCCCAGAAAGTGTCTAGCACTCGCTTTCTCACAGGCTTTGGCTATTTGCCAACCGGCAAAATTACTGGTGCCCACGTACAGGATTTTGCCTTGTTGTACCAGCACCTCAAATGCCTGCCAGACTTCATCGAAGGACGCTTCACGATCAATATGGTGCATCTGGTATAGGTCGATGTAGTCTGTCTGCAATCGCCGAAGGCTGGCATCGCAGGCTTCAATGATATGTTTTGCAGACAATCCACGCTGGTTGGGTCCCGCTAGTGCTCCCGTTCGTTCTGCTTCATCCTTTGAGCCAAAGTCCGTCGGTGGTGAAAAACATTTCGTAGCCAGTACAACATCATGTCGATTATTTTCTTTCGCAAAATATCGTCCTAACACTGATTCAGTTTTACCAGCGTTGTAGTTATCGGAGGTATCGATGAAATTCAGTCCACTGTCGAGTGCTGAATTCAGGATGGAAAAGCTATCTTCATCGGAAGTCAGCCAACCAAAATTAACCGTACCCACCGCAAGTGGCCCAACCTTTAATGCGGTACGACCGAGTCTTCGATATGACATGTAACTACTCCAGTTGTTTCAGACTAGTGTCCCTCATTCACACATTCACTTCAAAGGAATCACCAACGTTAAGTGTGCCCGCTCCATTTACGCTGTAATAACTGCCGAACAACACGCCTGAATCGTAGCCTTCCTTGATGCGCCGGTACTGATTAAGCATCTTGAGAGGCGCTTTGCTATTAATTTCTCCGGTTTCGTGATCCATATTGATAATAACGCAACGCTCACAGGCGCTGATATGGGTAAACGTAAATGCCTCATCTTGAATACTGATTATGTCGTCTTCTGCATATGCTTCCAACCCACCAACGACAATGTTGGGGCGAAAGCGTTGCACG
>JAPUGI010000288.1 GCA_027292925.1 Gammaproteobacteria bacterium | reverse complement strand
AAGTTGTGCTTACTTTTCAACAGCCTAACCTCATTCCTACAATGGTTCCACACTTTGTAAACAAGCCGTGGAGAAATTCGATGAGCAGAAAACTAAATCCTTTAGCGTTAATTGTGGGTGGTTCAAGTGGAATGGGCTTCGCTACAGCCAAACAATTACTGGAACGTGGCATTGATGTCGCCATCATCGGTAGTTCAGCAGCCAAGCTGGAAAGCGCGAAAAGTGAGCTACTCGGACTGGGAAACGTCGAAAGTATTCAAGCGAACTTATACGAGCAAGATGACGTGCAGCGAGTGCTTGAATTTGTTTCTGACCCTGGTCGTCACATTCAGTATCTCGTGAATGCAGCCGGTAAATTTGTCCCCACACCATTTTTGGAACATTCCGACCAGGACTATGACGCGTACCTCGCTTTGAACCGCGCCACTTTTTTCATCTCACAGGCGGTCGCAAAAAATATGGCCGCAAATGGCGGCGGTTCAATAGTTCATATTGGTTCCATGTGGGCAAAACAAGCGATCAAAGCGACGCCTTCTTCCGCCTATTCGATGGCGAAAGCAGGTTTACATTCCTTGACACAACATATGGCAATGGAATTGGCGGAGCATAATATTCGAGTCAATGCGGTTTCACCTGCGGTTGTTAAAACACCGATTTATGAAGCCTTTATTAATCCGGAAGAACTGGATGAAACACTCGCCTCTTTTGATGACTTTCATCCTATTGGCAGAATTGGCTCGGTAGAAGATGTCGCCAATACAATCAACTTCTTACTCAGCGATGACGCGAGTTGGGTGACCGGTGCAGTATGGGATGTGGATGGTGGTGTTATGGCAGGGCGCAATTAATATCGCTCAAATGGCACGATAATATTTAGTAAAGAGATGATGTGAGGGGAAGATGTTAAACCTGGATTTCAGCAAAAGAGTGGTGATCAATACGCATACGCAGGATTGGGTACAAAGCCCACTTGCCGGTGTATGGCGTAAACCGCTCGCGCGAGAAGATGCGGAGCACGGACATGCGACCAGTATCGTCCGTTACGAACCGGGTGCGAGCTTTTCCCCTCATGATCACCCCTTAGGGGAGGAAATATTTGTGCTGGAAGGTACGTTTTCAGATGAGACAGGAGACTACCCTGCCGGTACGTATTTTCGCAACCCGGAAGGGTTTCGCCATGCGCCTTTAAGCAAAGAAGGCTGTGTGATTTTAGTGAAGCTTCACCAATTTCAGCTAGAAGATGATCAAGAGATTCGAATTGATACCCATAAGGCTGAATGGCTTCAAGGGCATGGCAACTTAAGAGTTTTACCTCTTCATGAGTTTAATGGCGAATCAGTTGCCCTGGTACACTGGTCAGCCGGGGAACGCTTTCAATCACACGTCCATGTAGGTGGAGAAGAGATCTATGTCATTAACGGTGAGTTTATCGATGAACATGGCCGTTACCCCGCTGGAACGTGGATACGAAGCCCGCACATGAGCCGGCACAATCCGTATGTGGAGCAAGATACCTTGATTTTTGTGAAGGTAGGTCACTTAAAGTGAGTTTCAAAATTATTAGTTCAGACCAAATCCGACAGGCAGCAATGCGCCGGATAAAGGTGAGCTGGAAGACCTGGTTCAGCGCATCAGTCACCGTGTAGGACGCCGCCTGGAACGACCGGATCCCAGGCTGGAGCGGGTGGCCAAGGCCAATGGATTTCCCTGCCTGCAGGCGTGAGCTGTGAAGGACACCAAAAGGATAAGCGAGAGCGGTTGTGCAGGTACCTCTCCCGCCCAGCTGTCGCCGTTCCCCGTCTGTCACTGGGTTCAACTGGCAAGGTGGTCCACACCAGGACTTGTTCCGCACGGTTGCCTTCCGTCTGAACTCCTCATAACCCCGCAAAAGTGCTGCCCCGGCACGTTGATAAACCATGGGGGTTGGGGGGGTGACCCTGAAAAACACCAAACCACCACCGATTGATCAAATAATAACCAAAACGCGTCACGTGATGCGTCGACATGGTCTCAATGGCGCAAATTGCACCTTGTCTGCGAACTCATGCAACTTTCGGGCTAAGCATGCTGGCCATGCTTCAGGAACTGCCGGTAAAAGTCAATGCTTTCAACCCGATCTAATTTTCAGAAGGCACAACCAGAGACTATGGATTGGGCGAGTCAACCCAATCCTTTTAGATGTTATGAAGGCGCACCCCAGATCGCTCTGGAACAGGGAGATAACACCCGGCGCCGGCTTTATCGGGATTTATTTTCCAGTCCTGCTGTTGCCAGCGCTATCACCTATCAAACCATAAGCAGACTGTTTTACTACAGCATGGCGGTTATAATGCGAATATCCTGATGTAGCACCCTGTTCTATACACTAGCTCAAATGGCCCAGTCCTTAAAATCTCCAGTTATCTTGAAATATTCGATGCCGGATGGTTCGCTTGCGGTGGAAATGATAAGGCTATCTGGAGGCACGTTTATCAGGGTCGATGATACAAGGGAGCTTGTCAGCGAGGTAGAAGTATCTGAGTTCAGCATGGGTCGTTATGCTGTCACTTTTGAACAGTACGATCGGTTTGCTAAAGCAACTGATAGAAAACTTCCTGGTGCTTGTGGTTGGGGAAGAAGAAGTCGGCCTATCATGAAAGTAAGCTGGTTTGATGCGACGGCTTATGCGCAATGGCTGAGTGATATCACCGGAGAAAATTTTCGTCTACCCACGGAAGCCGAATGGGAGCATGCATGCCGAGCAGGAACCAAAACAAATTATTCTTTTGGTAAAAATATTACTAAAGAACAGGTTAATTTTAATAGAACAAATAATA
>JAPUGI010000287.1 GCA_027292925.1 Gammaproteobacteria bacterium | reverse complement strand
CTTGTAATGCCGACCATTACGCCGCAACAGGGACTGTAAATGACGGCGCAGATCACTCTGTTGCTTTATGAGCTGCTGACGAGATCTTAGTAGGTCACGATCCTGCTCAGTCTCCGCATCTGGAATCTGGACGACTTGATGGCAACCCTCGGATCTAGGCGGGGTGTCTATATCTTCTCCAAGAGCTTGTGGAATCCACCTTTTTCACGTATGCATGACAATCTGCTTACAGCGCATGAGACATAAACTATGGTCGGGATATCGACATCTTATCAGCACGGGCACAAACCATTGCTAAAGGCATTGAGTAGCAAGAGGAGAACCTGATGTCTTTGATGAAAAAAATGGATGTGTCCTTAATCTTGTTTGTTGGATTTAATTCGCCAATTTTCATATTTTGAATGTACACCTCTTGAGAGGGTTGAAAAATATCCTTCCACAACATCGACAACCGATAAAATAACAACAACAATAATCGACAACTTGATGGCAACAAGTGGACCTACAATCGAGATACATATTCCAATGGACGCTAACGACCAAATTGTAGCGGCAGAAGTCACCCCCACTATTAGGCCTTCTCTTGCCATCATGACACCGGCACCGAGAAAACCGACACCAGTGACAATCTGCCCGATAATTCTTGTTGGGTCTGACACATCGTTATTGACAAGCGATGCCAGAGTAACAAAAAAATAGGTGCCCAGGACGATCAAGGACGAGGTCCTTATACCGACAGGTTTTCCTCTCAATTGTCTTTCCAGGCCAATCGCTGCTCCACAAAAAAAGGAAGCGGATATACAACTCCAGCTGAATGGATCAATGGAAAATATGCTATCTATATTCATGCCATGTTCATCCCATGATAGAAACAGGAAAATCGTCGGTGCAGCAGCAATTTTTGGGCAGTTTGACTGATCAAGGTGCTGAAGGCACTCTTTGCACCGGCAACAGCTGTTTCAATCTCCTGCCGGGCGGCGAATGGCACTTCGCCTAACAACTCCTGGGTGGAGGGATTAAGCACTGGCAAGGTTTGCCCACTGGTGCTTTTTAAAATTTCACCGTTAATTAATAGAGGAATTTGTCTGGTCATGGACTTTCTCCAGCATGGATTGAATAAATTGACGTCCCTTTTGGGCATACTCGAGTGGATTCGCCTGCGCAGGGTCCTGCTCGGCTTCGACGATTAACCAGCCCTTGTAGCCTAATCGGGCCAGGGCTTCAAATATAGGGAAAAAGTCAATACCGCCGTCACCCGGTACGGTGAATACACCGGCGATGACGCTGTCCAGAAAACTCAGACCCTGTGGTTTAACCTGCTGTAAAATATCCATGCGGATATCCTTTAAATGCACATGTTGAACACGCAGTCCCTGTTGGTAAATTAATCGCGCCGCATCCGCACCCGCGTAAACCATATGCCCGGTGTCGACCACCAAAGAAACCAGTTCAGGCAGGGTACTTGCCATCAATTGGGTGATTTCTTCGAATGTTTGGATCGCCGTACCCATGTGGTGATGGTAGGCAATACACAAGCCTTGTTCACGTGCCATTTCGCCGATGTCGTGTAGTCCATCAACCAACCTGCGCCACTGCTGTTGAGTCAAGGCAGGTTTATGCTTGCCAGTCACGGGGCAATGCTGATCTGTATAAATACTTTGCGCCGTTTCGCAGACCACCACCAGCTTAGCCCCCATGGCTTTTAAAAATTGCAGATGGTCTGAAAAGGCGGAAACAGTTTCCCGATAAAGTCCCTCCTCGGTAAAGTGACAGCTAAACCAGGCGCTGGCGATCTGTAAATTCAGTGGTTCGATCGCTCGTCGAAGGTCATCGGGACTGCGAGGAAACTTATGCCCGATTTCACAACCTACGTAACCCGCCTGGTGCATCTCCTCAAGGCATTGCTGAAACGGAATATCGCCACCCAATTGGTGCAAATCATCGTTGCTCCAGCCAATAGGTGAAATACCAATTTTTACCTGCCTGGATATCATACTTTCTATTCCTACCATGCAATCCTGCTTGCAATAATAGTTCGGCTAATAGGGTTTGACTTGCTTGACCTTGTTTTCCATTGTTTGATACGCCTGCTTCACCTCGTCAGCAGTGGAAACTTCCGCCACCGCAACGCGCCACCAGGATTCATAACCTCCGGACATGGAGTTGGCATTGACGTGGATTTCGATCAGTGTGGATATGGATGATTGCTTGGCTTCCTGTAAGGACTGATTGAACTCAGTCACATCATTGGCTAGCATGGCGTTCGCACCCAGGGCGCGGGCATATTGCACGAAATCAACCCGCAGGGTTTCACCTTCCAAACGTTGTGAGGCCTTATCACGATAGCGAAATTCATTGCCAAACCCTCGACTGCCCTGGGATTGTTGCAAGCCCTTAATGCATTGGTAACCCTGGTTATTCAACAGAATGATGGTGATTTTGACAAACTCCTGGATACTGGTGAGCAATTCTGAATGTAACATCAGATAGCTACCATCACCGACGAGCACGTATACCTCGCCATGGGGATGAGCCATTTTGACGCCCAGTCCCGCTGCAACTTCATACCCCATACAAGAATAGGCGTA
>JAPUGI010000286.1 GCA_027292925.1 Gammaproteobacteria bacterium | reverse complement strand
GATCTACTGACGACTCGAGGTTAGTCAGGAGGCGCATTCTGTTCTGAGTGGGTTTTCCGGGTAAGCTAATAATTGAGCCGATCTGCAAGACGCCCTCTTTATCCGGGTGAAAGATCTGGGTTACTACTTGCATGTTGGGCTGGGTTTTTGTTTCGTATTGCCAGCCCTCTGGTATCGCTATTTCAAATGACCCCAGGGAGATAGCTTTGCTTTCCCGGGTAGAGCCATTGGATTCGGCCTGGACATACCCGCATTTCAAAATCAAAGCCAGAGCGATAAAGAGGATCGCGTTCATTTTAAGAGTTCGTGATGATTTCCTACTATGTGTTATAAATAGACGGAAGGGTTCAACTAGATTCATGGGATAAGCCAAACTCGCTAGAACATTAACTCTCGACCTATTCCAGTAATATCAATTAAGTAAACTGTCCCCGGAACTCAGTGCAAGGGAGGCGTCCCTCATCGACGAAATATTTCTAGGTTGGCTAAGGGATCATCAACAGTATGCACTATTCATAGTGCCGACCATCGCCTTTCTGGAAGCTTGCCTTGGTATAGGCATGTTTATATCCGGAATCGTTCTGCTCACGACCTGTACGATCATGTACACAGAACAGATCGCGACATTACCGCAAATGTTACCGTTAGCCTTTCTGGGTGCAACTATTGCTGATCACAGCGGCTACTATGTAGGCCGCTGGTTCGGTCCAAAATTTCATGACACTCAATTTGCCATCAAACGGAAGGCTATCCTGGACAAATCCGAAGCTTTTATGGTTCGTTTTGGAGAAGCGGCCATCATCTTTGGCCGATTGATGACGGCAATTCGCAGCATCGTGCCCTTGTTAACCGGCATCAGCGGTTTGTCACCTTTGCGTTATACCTTATATGATTTATTGGCGTGTATTATTTGGACCACCGGGCTTGGGTTGCTGGTTGTTGGCCTCGAAAATCTCTTTACCTAATCCCAAGGCCTTGCCATTATTTAACCCAAATGTGTGATTTCGTGGACAGGAATTAACTAAAGCGTTTTTTGGGAGATCTGTATGTACCCACAGTTGCAGCGCAGGAAGGTCGGCGAGCCAATAAATGCTGCCATCACTATGGGTAATGCTCCAACAGCAACCTATCATCTGGAAAGCGCTTAAGTGGCTTCAATCGCAGTCATTGGTGCTGGAATCTCTGGTTTGACCGCAGCTTATTACTTATCACGGCGCCATGACGTTACTCTGTTTGAAGAAAATAACTATCTCGGTGGCCACACCGATACTCACGAGATCGTCGTTGGTGGGGCTGAGATTTCTGTTGATACTGGATTTATCGTATTTAATGATCGCACCTACCCTCATTTCATCCTGCTGCTTACAGACCTCGGTTGTGCGTTTGCACCAACTGAAATGAGCTTCAGTGTCAAGCATTCAAGCATGGACCTTGAATACAACGGACACAACCTAAATACATTATTTTGCCAACGTCGTAACCTAATAAGGCCGTCATTTCTAGTAATGGTTTCCGACATATTGAGATTTAATCGAGCGGCGCAAATGCTATCTGAAAACGAGAAACGCTCACTTGGTGATTACCTGGTAGAAGAGCGTTACAGCGAGAGTTTCCAGAACAACTATCTCTTACCGATGGCCGCTGCCATCTGGTCTACCGGCAGTGAACCCGTGAAACAGTTTCCAATATTGATGTTGGCACGTTTCTTCATACATCATGGTCTCGTTGACCTTAAAAATCGTCCACAATGGCAGATAGTTACCGGAGGTTCCAATAACTACATTCGGCAACTTAAGAAACATCTTGGCACCGTACACTTGTCGTTGAAAGTCACTCAAGTATCACGTAATGCAGACCATGTAACTGTTGTGGGCGAAGACTATTCATCTGACTTTGATCAGGTTGTTATCGCTACGCACAGCGACCAAGCCCTTACATTGCTCAGTGACCCGACCAAACAAGAAACCTCAATACTAGGAGACATAACGTACACTTCAAATCACGTCAAGTTGCATACCGATACTAGCGTCATGCCGAAACGCAGGCTCGCTTGGGCAAGCTGGAACTACAACCTGGACAGCAATACTAGTAGGGCTTCATTAACTTACTACGTGAATAGACTACAACATCTAACGTGTGCAGAATCTGTATTTGTTACTCTCAACGACGATAATGGTATCGAGGACGAAAAAGTAATCAAGGAACTTTGCTATCGTCACCCTTATTACGACCACAGGGCGTTGGCAGCACAGGCCCGTTGCTGCGAGATTTCAGGACAAGGAGGCACTCATTACGCAGGTGCATACTGGGGTAACGGATTTCACGAGGATGGTGTTATGAGTGCTCTTAGAGTCTGTAAAAATCTCGGGGTCGAGACATGTTAAGCAAATTTTATGTTGGCAAGCTTCGTCACAGCAGAGGCGAGCCTCGGCATACATTTCAATACGACTACTGGGGAATCTATTTGCATCTTGATGAGGTAGAAACGATCTGTAACCTCAGCCCCTTTGTTTCTAAAGAAAGATTCAACTTACTCAGCTTTTATCGTCAGGACTACCTGCCTGGCAATACAGAACTGAAAGATATTATCCATCGCAAAATTCGTGAAGAAACAGGTTCGGTCTTTCAAGGTGAAATCTATTTGCTAGCAACGTGGAGGCAACTTGGATTCGCAATGAATCCACTTTCTCTCTTTTTCTGTTTCAATCCTAATGGAGACTTGGAACACGTTATCGCAGAAGTACACAACACTCCCTGGAATGAACGACATATCTATACTTTATCTTCGAAAAATACAGCTCGTGAATCTCTTAGTGAGTCTTCATCGGATACACGGGATAAATGGCAAATCCGAAAAGCTTTTCATGTATCACCTTTTATGCCAATGGGCATGCAATACCACTGGTTAGTTGAGCAGTCCAAGGAACAACTGACAATTAAACTCCATGCCACTGAAGCGGATCAAGAACGCTTCTCTGTCAGTCTAAAGCTGAACGAAGTTGAAGTAACCAGAAAATCACTACATAGATTGCTTGGTCAATACGGCTGGCAGTCCGTTTCGACGATCTATCGAATTTATATACAAGCGCTCCATCTCTGGCGAAAGAGTGCTGTTTTCTACCCACATCCAAATTCGAAAATACAGGAGTTTCTCGTGAAAGCTGATGTACGAAGCAGCTTGTTTAGATCGTCCGGCACGCGGAAGGTTGAGTTAATTGTCAGCTTATTCGCAAGAAGGTTAGTTCATAAACATTTTCGACGGATGGTCCAGGGAGAAATAATCCTTGTCGATAACAACATTTCCTACACTTTTGGTGTTCCATCATGCAACGAGAAGTGTCATATCTATATCAATGATCGCAACGCCTATTTAAAAATTGCCATGGGTGGTGCTATCGGTGCCGCAGAAGGCTTCATAGACGGCAACTGGACAACGGACGATTTGACATTGTTAATACGGCTCTTGCTCAGAAACCGACCTGTGCTCGACAGCATGCAAGTTGATTTACCCTCCTTTAAGAAATTAGCATTCAAGCTATTTCACTATTTGAATCGTGACTCTATAAAAGGCAGTAAGAAGAACATCGCAGCGCACTACGATCTTGGCAACGAATTCTTCAAACTATTTCTTGATCCGACCATGAGTTACTCATCAGGCATCTTCGACTCAGCTTCACAATCGATGGAGCAAGCTTCGATCAACAAGATTGAGCGCCTATGCAACAAACTATCCTTAACCTCTTCTGATTCCTTACTGGAGATTGGAAGCGGTTGGGGTGCACTTGCCATTCACGCTGCAACTCATTATGGCTGTCATGTCACTACCACTACCATATCTGAGGAACAATACAAATTTGTGACAACGAAAGTGAAAGCACTCCACCTCGAGGACCAGATTACTGTCCTCAAGGAAGATTACCGATCCCTGACAGGTCAATTTGACAAGCTGGTTTCTGTTGAAATGATCGAAGCGGTGGGATTTGAATATCTGCCGGGATTTTTCAAGAAGTGTTCAAGCCTTCTTAAATCTGACGGTGAAATGATTCTGCAAACAATTACCATCGCAGATGAACATTTCGAGAGAGCAAAACGATCTGTGGACTTTATCCAACGCTATATTTTCCCTGGTGGGGCTCTACCCTCTGTCAATGCATTGACTTTGGCAGCAACGCAACACTCCGACCTCCGAAGTTGTGAGGTGGAGGACATTACCGAACACTATGCGGTCACGGTAAATAAATGGAGACAGAGGTTCGTCAAAAATATTGATCAAATCAAAGCAATCAATTTTGATCAGCGATTCCTGAGAATGTGGGAGTACTATTTTTCTTATTGTGAGGGCGGATTCCAAGAACGCGTTATCGGCTGTATCCAGATCAGGTTCCATCAACCTGAATTTAGAAACACGGAATTAATGGAGTGAAAACTTCCATTGCGATCGCAGAACATGGTTACGCGCCCGACTTCCTGACAAGAATGGGCATTAAGCATTTATTGAGATCGCGGTTACGTCAGATTAAGCATCATACGCAAAAACGAGAAGAGATCATTTCCTCAATGAGCAACGGGCCGCTAGCAATCAACACAGAGCTAGCTAACGACCAACATTATGAAGTCCCTCATGAATTTTTCCGCCTGATGCTCGGTCGATCCTTAAAGTACAGCTGTGCATATTTCGACAATGGTGCACCAGACTTGGATGCAGCTGAGGAAGAGATGATTTCCATCACTTGTGATAGAGCTGAGCTTGAGGATGGTATGAAAGTTCTGGAACTTGGGTGTGGCTGGGGCTCACTATCTCTAGCAATGGCGAAACGCTATCAAACCAGTGAAATCGTTGCGGTAAGTAATTCACAAGAACAAAGAAAGTTCATCCTTGCGCAAGCATCAAATTTTGATTTAAAAAATCTCAAAGTACTAACTTGCGACATGAACCGTTTTTCGATCAACGAGAAATTTGACCGTGTAGTTTCCATTGAAATGTTTGAACACATGCGTAATTACCGTTTGTTATTCCATCGCATTAGTTCATGGTTAGAACCTGAAGGTAAGTTGTTTTTTCACATCTTCTGCCATCGAAACGAGCCTTATTTTTTTACGACGGGTACTGACGATGATTGGATGGCGAAGCACTTCTTCACAGGTGGCGTAATGCCGTCTTACGACTTGCCACTTGCATTTACGAACGATCTAACGCCTATCACTAGGTGGCAAGTAAACGGTACTAATTACGCAAGAACTTGTGCAGCCTGGCTGGCAAACCTCGACACAAGAAGTGAAGAAGCTATCGATATCCTGAGATCAACAGAAGACTCTGAGTCTGCACGCATTAGATTTAATCGATGGCGCATGTTCGTAATGGCTTGTCAGGAGTTATTTGCTTTCAACCATGGTATTGAATGGTTTGTCGGACACTTCCTGTTTGCACCAACTACAGAAGAAAAGTCGTGACACGCTGCTGCCGATTTTGCTGGTCGTATCGACATTGCATACTGATCCCGGTAGGCTTGTAACCTAGTCGTTCTTCATCCCCGACGACAAATCCGGCCAGGCCAACTTAAGATACTGGACCATGGACCACAAGGTGATAACTGCAGCCGCGTATAGCAAAATATAGCCGAGAATAACCACCGGGTTATCCTGGTTGGGTCCACCGGCCAGCAGCAGGGTGATGGCAATCATCTGGAAGGCTGTTTTCACCTTGCCGAGAACGGAAACCGCGACACTGCGCATTTGACTGTACTGCGCCATCCATTCGCGTAGAGCGGAAACTACAATTTCACGACCTACAATAACAATAGCCGGTACCGCAAGGATGGCGCTGGCATGGACTTCAACTAACAGAACCAGGGCGACTGCGACTAATAGTTTATCTGCAACGGGATCAAGGAAGGCACCGAAAGGCGTCATCTGGCCGAGTCTCCTGGCAAGATAGCCATCCAGCCAGTCCGATAATGCGGCAATGGTAAACACGCTGGCTGATGCGATATAGCGCCAATCCAGTGGGAACAAATAGAACACAATTACCAGCACGGGAATGAAAACAATTCGAATGCTGGTGACTATATTTGGAATGCTTATAGGAAGCTTCATCACATCTTAAGACTACATTTCCAGTATTCTAACCGTTGTGCAGTGTGGCATAAATATGTTCGGCAAGCTTTTCGCTGATGCTCTCTACCCTGGCTAGTTCATCCATGCTGGCACCCTGCACCTGCTTTGATCCGCCAAAATGGCGCAACAATGCACGGCGACGTTTTGGGCCAACACCGTCGATGGTTTCAAGAACTGATTTTGTTCGTTTTTTACCACGTCGATTCCGGTGTGCGGTGATCGCGAAGCGATGACTTTCATCCCGGATATGCTGGATCAGATGTAAACCAGGATTATCGGGTGGCAGGTGGATTTCAGACCCCTCAGATACAAACAGAATTTCCAGACCTGCCTTCCGGGTCGGACCCTTAGCAACACCCACTAAAGTCACCCCAATAATCTGCAGTTCTTCCATGATCTTTTCAGCCTCATGCAACTGGCCCTTGCCGCCGTCTATAAGCAGGATATCCGGCAACACGCCCTCTCCTTTCTTGATCCTCGTATATCGTCGCTTTAATGCCTGGGACATGGCGGCGTAGTCATCGCCCGGAGTGATGCCATCAATATTAAATCGACGATAATCCGACTTGAGAGGTCCATTTGTGTCAAACACAACACATGAAGCAACCGTTGCTTCCCCGGAGCTGTGGCTAACATCAAAACATTCCAATCGCTGTGGCATAGCATCCAGCTGCAATGCTTCCTGTAAAGATTCGAATCGTTTGCCGATATTATTACGATTCGCAAGGTGACT
The DNA here is from genome assembly GCA_027292925.1 of Gammaproteobacteria bacterium. Lineage (GTDB taxonomy): Bacteria > Pseudomonadota > Gammaproteobacteria > Pseudomonadales > Azotimanducaceae. The sequence goes on along the minus strand of JAPUGI010000286.1, from coordinate 6,059 downwards.
ACCCAGGGCCTGTTCTGCACTGGATACTGCAATATTGATCCATCGTTTACGATGACTACGTACATTATCTGCGATTGCAACCTTGCGCTGGCTTTTTACCGACAACGCTTCTACAAATAGCGCTTTATCTGCAAGTCTCGCATTTACCACGATTTCTTTTGGAATTTCTCTACCGCTGGTCTTCGATAAGTAAAACTGGGGAATGAACGCCGTTAAAATTTGCCCTTCATCTTCGTTAAGCCGGGTCGACGGGAAATAATTCTTGTTGCCAAGCATCCTGCCACCACGGATAAACATCACCAACACGCAAACTCCACCCGGGGTTTTTTTTGCCACCATAACATCTATATCACCCTGCTTGCCTACCACGTATTGTTGTTCCTGGATCTTGCGTAGATGCACAACCTGATCACGGTAGTGAGCTGCTTTTTCAAACTGCAGAGCGGTGGACGCCTCATCCATCTTGTTGGCATAGTCTTCCAGAACCGCGTTGCTTTTCCCTTCGAGAAACATCACTGCATGCTGCACGTCCTCGGCGTAATCTTCCCTGCTAACAAGATCACAGCAAGGACCGGAACACCGGTTAATCTGGTACTGCAAGCATGGCCTTGAACGATTCTTGAAGAAAGTATCTTCACATTGTCGAACACGAAACACTTTTTGCAGAATGTTCAAACTATCGCGAACGGAATAGGCGCTTGGGAAAGGTCCAAAGTACTTTCCTTTTCTTTTCTTTGCGCCACGGTGGAATGCCAGTCTTGGGTATTCGTCCGAACTGGACAGATAAATATAGGGGTATGATTTGTCATCGCGAAAAACAATGTTATAAGGCGGTTTTAGTTCCTTGATCAACGACTGTTCAAGCAGCAATGCCTCGGTTTCGCTCGCCGTGACAGTGACTTCTATAGCGTAAATGCGTGACACCAGCGCTAATGTCTTGCTATCTAACGCAGCGGATCGAAAATAACTCGATACACGGTTCTTCAGGTTCTTTGCTTTACCCACATAAAGAACGTCGTTCGCCTCATCCAACATCCTGTACACGCCGGGTTTGCCGGTGAGATTCTTCAGGAAGGATTTATGGTCAAACTCGGTTTTCTTCATAAACTTAAAACCTGGTCTGCAGGCACGAGGGAAGACAAATATGCGGCCGTGGTAACCGCGGCGAGAAACATTTCCTCCGTTAGTCTTCCAGTCTGGGTGTTATAGCGACTGCAATGGTAGGAATCAACCAGCCAGCCAAAATCCCCAATCTTATGAACAGCGCCGTGAGAGAAAGCAAAATGGTTTTGCCTGAGGCCCAGGCTCCTAAGGATACTTCTATGGGCGACGTGACCGAGTGCCAGCACGACGAACTTTTTTTTCGGTAATTTCTTGTTTGCGCAGGAATGATGGACCCCGGCGTGTTCGGCAAGTTCCAGCGCGAGAAACTTCTGGCAATTTCGTAGTTCAATTCGACTGGGCTTATTTTGAACCGGCAGGCATTTTACTGCATTCGTGATTCTCACCTGCTGGTCGATGCCAAGCCGGGACAAAACCTTGAAAAGTAATTCCCCGGATGAATCACCGGTAAATGGAACGCCCGTTTTGTTTGCGCCGTGTTTTCCCGGTGCAAGTCCGACGATTAGCAGAGATGAAGATCGACTGCCGGAAGCGAGTACCGGTTGATTCCAGTAACCGGGGTGGCTAGAGCGAAGTTGCATGAACTGCCTTTGGATGCGCGGACATCGTGTGCAGGTCGCTGGATTCGTTCCATTGAAATTGACCATAGCCGCGCATTCTACTACGAACTTACACGCGACCCTTACCGCTGCATTACCGGTGATTAGACGGCTTCCTTAACATCAATGATTCCGTGCTTGATCGCCAACCTGGCCAAACCGTCATGAAATAGCGTTTAGGTGAAGGATTGAAGTCCGGTCTGGGCACGTCCGAGGATCAAGGCATGGATGTCATGCGTCCCCTCATAGGTATTGACGGTTTCAAGGTTCATTACATGCCGTATCACATGATATTCGTCCGAGATGCCGTTTGCTCCATGCATGTCCCGCGCCATCCGTGCAATATCCAGCGCCTTACCACAATTATTGCGTTTCATCAGAGAAATATTTTCCACCGGACAATTATCTTCGTCCATCAATCGGCCGATTCGTATGCATCCCTGGAGCCCAAGGGTGATCTCGGTTTGCATATCGGCCAGCTTTTTCTGGATTAACTGGTTTGCCGCTAACGGTCGACCGAATTGTTTTCGTTCTAGGCAATAGTTTCGCGCTGCATGCCAGCAGAATTCAGCTGCTCCCATTGAACCCCACGAGATGCCGTATCTGGCCTTGTTAAGGCATCCGAATGGGCCTGCCAGTCCCTGGGCATTGGGGAGCAGGTTCTCTTCCGGCACTTCTACATTGTCCAATATAATTTCGCCCGTCACCGATGCCCTGAGGCTAAACTTGCCCTCGATTTTGGGTGTATCAAAACCCTCCATGTCTCGCTCGACAATGAAACCGCGAATCACACCACCGAGCTTGGCCCACACCACCGCAAGATCTGCGATCGGTGAATTGGTAATCCACATTTTCGTGCCGTTGAGCAGATATCCAGATGGCGTTTTATCTGCTCGAGTTATCATGCTGCCGGGATCCGACCCGTAATCTGGTTCTGTCAACCCAAAACAGCCCACCCACTCCCCGGTTGCCAGTTTCGGCAGGTACTTCTCACGCTGTTCTTCCGTCCCGTAGGTGTAAATGGGATGCATCACCAGCGACGATTGCACGCTCATGGCCGAGCGATAGCCGCTATCCACGCGTTCAATCTCACGAGCGACGAGTCCGTAGGAGACATAGTTGACATTGGAGCACCCATATTTTTCTGGCAAGGTGGATCCGAGCAGCCCCAATGCCCCCATTTCATTCATGATTTCCCGATGAAAGAACTCATCCCGGTTAGCCTGGAGGACCCGCGTGAATAGATGTTCCTGCGCATAGTCCCTGGCCGTATCCCTGATAAGTCTTTCGTCTTCTGCTAGTTGGGCATCCAGGAAAAAAGGGTCGTCCCATTTGAATTCAGCCATCGTATCCTCTCTCTCTATGTTTCCTTCAGAAACATCTTCCGGGCTCAACTTTTCCAAGGGAAAAGTTCTCGGTTATTGGCGCACCAGCAGCGAGATGCTTACAATCTCAAGACCTGCCTACACCGGGGTAAAGCGCGCCATTATAAGTACTGTTCTCACTTGAATGATAGAAGGTAAATTTTTATGTCCCTCGACGACGAAACCCTGAAACAATTTATTGATACATTAGAGAAATTCGTGGCAAAGCGACTGCGACCTCTGGAATCACAGGTTGGTGCCGAAGACAACATTCCTGAGGAAGTTATTGAGGAAATGAAAGCCCTGGGTCTATTTGGCCTGACGATTCCGGAGGAATACGGTGGCCTGGGGCTGAATATGAGCGAAGAAGTTGCAGTGGCCAGGGTGTTTGGTCATACGTCACCCGCCTTTCGTTCCGCCTTCGGTACCAACGTCGGGATTGGCTCCCAGTCGCTCGTGATCGACGGGACGGCAGAACAAAAACAACATTACCTACCCAGAATGTCTACCGGTGAAATTATCGGTTCATTCTGTTTAACCGAACCTGATGCCGGTTCAGATGCTGCATCATTGAAAATGACTGCCGTAAAAGATGGGGACTATTACATTCTCAATGGCACCAAACGATTCATTACCAATGCACCCAAGGCCAACCTGTTCACTGTTTTCGCCAGGACTAAAAAGGAAGAAAAAGGATCGCGTGGTGTTTCGGCTTTTCTGGTGGATGCTGACAGCGAGGGTATCAGTCTTGGGCAACCCTATCGCAAAATGGGACAACAGGGCACGTATGTCTGTGATGTCATGTTCGATGATGTCCGGGTAAACGCCGACATGCTGATTGGCGAAAAGGAAAACCTGGGTTTCATAACCGCCATGAAAGTACTGGATAAAGGACGACTGCATATCAGCGCATTGAGTGTTGGCATCGCAGAGCGATTAATTGAAGATTGTGTGAAATATGCGCTCGAGCGAAAACAATTCGGGCAGCCTATTGCCGAATTCCAGCTGATTCAGGCGATGCTTGCCGACAGTCAGACAGAGACCTATGCGGCAAACTGCATGGTCCAGGATGCCGCCAGGCGCCGGGATGCAGGCGAAAACGTTGCTATCTTGGCGGCCTGCTGCAAATTGTTTGCCACTGAAATGGTGGGCCGGGTCGCGGACCGGGCAGTGCAGATATTCGGTGGTGCGGGCTATGTCGAAGACTATGGCATAGAGCGATTCTACCGGGATGTCAGGTTATTCCGGATTTATGAAGGAACCTCCCAAATCCAGCAAATTGTGATCGCCAGGGACATGCTAAAGCATGCCTAACTGAACCATATTTGCAGTTTTTGTCAAAATCAGCCGCCTGGAGCCTCAAGGTCTATCTACCAAGCTACCTTAGATTTCATCGATATCTCTTTGTTTTACCTATCCTTTGTTCTATGCTATGCCGTCCATTGACAGGTTAACGTACCTGTAAGATAGTTAGCCGAAACCCAACAGCGAGGATCTATCGTGGCTGCTCGAGCAACTGGATCAGGTGTTATTTCCTTCGGAATGGTCTCAATTCCGGTCAAACTCTATTCCACCGTGGATACCACCAAGGCGATTCATTTCAATATGCTGCGTAAGGATGGTGCACGATTGAAGCAGCAATATGTGTCGGCTTCGGATGGGGAGCTGGTGGAAAAAGAAGATCGCGTCAAGGGATATGAATTCTCAAAAGGCCAGTACGTCCTGTTTACCAGCGAAGAAATGAAGGCAATGGACGCTAAGTCCACCAACGAGATTGAAATTGCCGAATTCGTTCCGGCAGAAGAAGTCAACGCTATCTACGTAGAGAAGGTCAATTACCTCGGACCCGACAAAGGCGCTGCCAGGTCCTATCACCTGCTGGCCGAAGCGATGCGTAAAACAGGTAAGTCCGCGCTGGCTAAGTATGCCGCCAGGGGTAAATGCTACCTGGTCATGATCCATCCACTGGATGAAGGTCTTGTCATGATCCAGTTGCGCCACCAGGAAGAAATGCGCAAATTCAGTGAAGTAGAAATACCTGACTCGGAAATCAAAAAGGATGAGTTGGAACTCGCCATACAATTGGTGGAACAGGTATCGACCGATTCGTTTCAGCCGGAAAAGTATACCGATGATGTACGCCATCATATGCTGGAAATGATTGACCGTAAGGTAAACGGCCAAGAAATAGTCGTCGCTCAGGAAGAGCACGAAGAAGCCAAGATTATCGATATCATGGAAGCACTGAAGGCGAGCTTGCGCAGTAAAGATGGCAAGACCAACAAGCCAATACGCGCACCTAAATCGAAAGCGAAAACGAAACAGAAAACCCGGACCGGGAAAGCTGCAACTAAGTAACATCAAGGTGAAGATTGCCTAAAAAGTGGCTGGTAAATTACCTGCAATAACAGGTAGCCTTATACCTTCTTCGACCGACCAATAAATACAAGAATGAAGGGATATTCAACTCGAGATATTGCTGAGTTGCTGGAATTACCCCAGGAGACGATCCGCGAAATCGCCCGCTCTGGGATTCTCGATCCTGATCGTACGCCAGGACAGCACTACCGATTCAGTTTCCAGGACATCATTATCCTGCGCACTGCCAAGGAGCTACTGGACGCCGGTGTTGGTAAAAGTCGCATTAACAAGACGCTGTTTCAGTTAAAGATACAACTGCCTTCTAATCGTGCCTTATCCTCACTGCGCATATCCGGAGATGCGGGTGATGTTGTCATTCGTGAGGATGACAGGGTTTATAACCCTGAATCCGGACAGATTCATTTCGAATTTACGGTGGCAGATCTCGCTGGAACCGTGGCGCCCCTGGCGCGCCAGGCTGCCGAGGACGCTGAGGCAAGTACACAACTCAGCAGTGACGATTGGTTTGATCTGGGTATAGACCTGGAGGCAGTAAGCCCTGAAGATGCACCCGCGGCTTACCTGAGAGCCCTGGAACTGGACCCCTATCACT
>JAPUGI010000285.1 GCA_027292925.1 Gammaproteobacteria bacterium | reverse complement strand
ATGGCTGGCACACGACTGCCTGTTCGCGGATCGCTACAGGATCTGCGGGATTACCTGATGATAGTGAGATTAATTTGCCACTGGGACTCGCCATGGCGAATTCTATGCGAAAGGCATGGGTGATTCAATGTTCTCGAGGTGACGGCCAATGAACTGACGCCGTAATCGAACTACAATCCCTACATTAATCAAATACTTTAGTTTTTAACTATAAGATGTTGATTATTAAACCAAAATTCGTAATATAGACATAGATTACTTTTCGCAATGGCACAATGAACAAATCTGAACTGATCAAACGTATGTCAGAAAAGCTGGACCAGCTCACCAGTCGGGATGTAGATCTGGCGGTTCATACTATGATCGAGGTCATGTCTGAGAGCCTGGCGAGCGGAGAACGTATTGAAATAAGGGGGTTTGGGACTTTTACCAACCATTACCGCAAACCTCGAACTGTCAGAAATCCCAAAACCGGAGAAGTCGGTATCCACAAACCGGGAAAATATGTACCTCATTTTAAGCCGGGAAAAGACTTGAAACGACGAGTTGACGAGGCACGCAAAGACTTAGATTCACTAGGGCCTTCGTTTACCACAGAGGTTCCTCTCATCCAAACCTGATGGTATCGAGACGTTATTCAGGCCTTTGATTAAGGCGCCACAGACGTTGATTGAGGCGCCAGGCTTTGCATGGTTTCCCTTTCTTTCTGGATCAGGAAATCGGTAACTCGCAGTATATTGCTGTTGCTACCTGCCATCTTGCCTTCAATACGATATTTTCCATTCACAATGATCGCCGGGACACCACCAGAGCGATAAGCCCTGCCTTTGGCCTCAGCTTGTTGCACACTGGCACGCACGCCGAAAGAATTGTAGACCTTGGCAAAATCCACAGGGTCAATCCCGAATTCAGCGAAAAACATAGCCATGAGTTTAGGGTCATTCAAGCGCTTCCCTTGCCCATGGATCGCCTGGAAGAGGGGTGTATGCAGTTTTTCCGCGACATCCAGCGCCTCTGCTGCAAAATAAGTCTGGGCATACACCTGATAGTCCTTATTCCAGATTGCAGGTGTCCGGTTAAATTTCACATCCCCCGGCAGGCCTCTTTCCCAGGCTGTGATCATAGGATCAAATTGATAACAGTGTGGACAACCATAGGAAAAATATTCTGTGACTTCGATTTTACCTTCGGCAGCAGTCTTCAGTGGAATCGGCAATTCCACGTAATGTGTGCCTTCTTCGTATTCAAAAGATTCGGCCACGGCAACATTACCAGCCAACCAACATCCGATGATTAACGTAATTTTTCTGATCATGTCACTTGATACCTCGGTTAAATTCGGGCGCTCATATATTTCGACCAAACGGCACTGATTCAGGAGCAACTTTGTTCATTGGGACAAAACGGAAGCTTAAACCAAACGCCACTCCAATTAGACCCCATTTTATCGATTAGTGTTCCCTTGCAGATGCGCTCCTTGCCTTACGTTAGGATAAGCTTCGAAGGAATGACGGTCTTGGGTAAATAAGGGGACAATACTGACTTTGCCTCACCCGTTCTGGATTCTTGTTTATTGCAACCCGTAAATATATGACGACACCGCAACGATTTCCTCGTCGCTGAGATCCATTGCAGTAATTCGCATCATTCTTGAATCACCATCATTAGTCCTTTCGCCGGAGCGAAACGCCCTTAGCTGGGCTTCTGTGTACTCCGGCCATTGACCAGCCAATGTCGGAAATCCTGCAGGACCATTGCCCTGGCCAGTTGGCGAGTGGCAGGCTGTACAGGCCGCAATGCTCTTGCGCTTTACACCTGCCCGATAGATAGTTTCACCAAGTCTCACCAGATCCGCTTTGGCTGCTCCGGGTTTTGAAGCCTGCCCTTCATAATAGGCAGCAATGTCCTCCAGGTCCTGGTCGCTGAGATTATCCAGGAGTCCGGTCATCAAAGGAGAGGATCTCTCTCCTGATTTGATTTCCTGCATCTGCTTCACCAGATAGCGTGAATTCTGGCCCGCGATACTGGGGAAGGCCCCAGCTGGACTATTACCATCCGAGCCATGGCAAGCGGCACATAATGCGGTCATTCCCTTGCCTTTGGCTGGATCTCCCTGCGCCATAGCGCTAACCGATAAGAGCGCCGTAACGCTCACTGATAGGAATACGGTTAAGATTCCGACTAACAGTCTAAACATTTACAGATACTTCCTGATAATTTCACCGATGGGTCCAACTAATCCTTTGGTCCGCCGGACACATGTTTTCGCGGTTACACATAGATGCGATGCTAAAATAACGGGCGCATTATATATTAATCCCCATTCTTTTAACTCCACTCATTTAGCAAGCAACAGGATGAGCCTTGACCATCAATTTTAACGGTGCCACATTCCTGAAGAGCGCATCCGCGCTGCACCAGTGCCCTGCGGACCTGGGTGCAGAAGTAGCATTCTGTGGTCGCTCGAACGCGGGGAAATCCAGTGCTATCAACATGCTCACCGGTCAACGCAAGCTGGCAAGAACAAGCAAAACACCCGGAAGGACACAATTGATAAACTTTTTCAGTTTATCCGGTCAGCAGCGTCTGGTGGACTTACCCGGTTACGGCTATGCAAAGGTTCCGACAGCTTTGAAAGCACATTGGCATCAACATCTCGATGAGTACTTGCGCAACAGGCAATGTCTGAAGGGTCTCATCCTGTTGATGGACATCCGGCATCCGCTCAGGGAATTCGATGAAATGATGCTGCAGTGGAGCGAATCCGCCAATATGCCGCTTCACATCCTGCTCACAAAGGCAGACAAACTGAAACGAGGCGCCAGAAACAATACGTTGTTCAAGACCCGGGAAGCATTACCTCGAAGCGTCACCATCCAACTATTTTCCTCCACTAATCGCATCGGGCTCGAACAACTCACCAGCCTCATGTCAGCCTGGCTCGAAGACCATGGGCTTGAAAACCAAGAGCCAGAAGGCTAACGACTGGGAATAAAAAAAGAACGGGCTCTGATCACTTGTTGGGGAGGATGTGACCAGAGCCCAGACTTCGGTTTTTTAGGGGGATAAATCACCGAAGTTTGCTGCCGAAACAATAAACTTGTTTCACAGCTTATGACTGGTCAATGCTGGCAAAGTTCCTTAAAACGGAAGTTTTCTGGGTGAACAGGTACGGCGCACCCTGTCGCTTCAGTCGCTGTTCGTCGGCTGGTTGTCAAGCAGGCTGCCCACGCCAAAGAGTAGCTGTTCCTCCTATTCATGCCGTGATAGTGCGTGACGATATAGGGCCTGTCTTTCGCCGAAAGTCATTCGGAACCATGACGGTGGGTCGACCTGATTCACATAAACGATCAACACCGGTTTGTTCTCCTCAAGTGCAAAGTTAAGTTCCCTTACACAGTGTGACGACTCAAAAAACCGGGGTGATATGAAGACCCCCATTTCGCGCGAATCAGCGATGGCTTCAGCAATTTGTTCTCGCCACACTGACCCTGGTCTGATGCTCTTATCAACCCAAAGACC
>JAPUGI010000284.1 GCA_027292925.1 Gammaproteobacteria bacterium | reverse complement strand
CTGCATATCGTTGGGAACAAAGCCCGCATCGACTGCAGCTCGCGAAGCGCCAATTGCCGCACCCAACTTATCAGCGACTGATTCCAGCAATGCGAAGTTCTCGCCATTTTGCATACCCCTGCCGCCGGAAATAATGATGCTTGCCGCGGTTAACTCAGGTCGCTCAAGTTTGGCGATCTCGTCCTTATCCCATGAAGATAAACCTGTATCTTTAACGATATCGAGATTCTCCACTGATGCACTGCCGCCTTCTGCTTCGACCGGGTCAAACGCCGTGCCCCTGACGGTCAGTACCTTGATCGAATCACTGGATTGTACCGTTGCAATGGCGTTGCCAGCATAGATGGGTCTCTCAAATGTGTCTTCACTAACAACCCCGCTGATGTCAGAAATCTGAGCCACATCCAACAATGCAGCAACTCGAGGCATATAGTTTTTGCCTGATGTGGTGGTGACTGCAAGAATGTGGCTATAGTTGGATCCAATCTCGTTGATGAGATCGGCAATATTTTCTGCCAGTTGATGGGCGTAGGCTTCATTATCTGCAACCAATACCTTGGAAACACCAGCGATCTTCGACGCCGCTTCTGAAGCACCCGAACATCCGAAACCTGCAATCAGGATTTCTATATCACCCCCGATCACCTGGGCCGCAGCAACAGCAATCAGGGTTGGCGCCTTAACTGAATCGTTATCGTGTTCTGCAACTACAAGAATACTCATGAGATCACCTTCGCTTCATTCTTCAATTTATCCACCAACTCTTCCACCGATTCCACAATGATCCCAGCCTGTCTCTCGGCGGGCGGCTCCACTTTCAAAGTCTTGACCCGGGAAGTAACATCAACACCAAGGTCTTCAGGTGTATAAATATCAACCTGCTTCTTCTTTGCCTTCATGATGTTAGGTAACGATGCATAACGTGGTTCGTTCAAGCGCAAGTCTGTGGTAATAATTGTTGGCAGTTTAACTGTGATTGTTTCAAGGCCACCGTCGACCTCACGAGTTACTGTGGCAGTGCCATCACCAATTACAACCTCAGAGGCGAAAGTAGCCTGGGAGAGACCGGCAAGCGCAGCCAGCATCTGGCCGGTCTGACTGTTGTCATCATCAATCGCCTGCTTCCCGAGAATGATTATCTGCGGTTGTTCCTTGTCCACGATCGCCTTGAGCAGTTTTGCAATAGCAAGTGGCTGTATATCTTCTTCTGTTTCAACCAGGATTCCCCGGTCAGCACCGAGCGCCAGGGCAGTCCGGATTTGTTCCTGGCAGGCACTGGTACCTACAGATACCACGATAACTTCTTCGACAGTACCCGCTTCTCGCATGCGAACAGCTTCTTCGATGGCAATCTCGTCAAACGGATTAACCGACATTTTCACATTGTTTAGATCGACGCCCGTGTTGTCACTTAACACGCGAATATTCACGTTGAAGTCGACGACACGTTTGGCAGCTACGAGAACTTTCATGCAATTCCTCTGCTAGTGTTATAGAGAATCCGGACACTTATCGAGACACGCGAGAAGCCGCGCGTGGTCCATTTTGAGAGCGCGTATTCTGCCGGTTTACGACGTCAGAATCAATACCGGGCGTGTAACATCAGTTTCCCTAAGTGCATAATCTGCAAGGCTTTATCCCAAAAGCAGGATGAATGGTTATCGCCATTCATAGATTTGAATGATTTCCTTTGCTTATCTACATTTCATACAATACACATTCATCTAATGGTGACTTTAGAGGTGTGGGCTCATGGAAAGAGAATCCATGGAATTTGACCTTGTTGTAGTGGGCGCCGGCCCCGCAGGGTTGGCCACAGCCATCAGATTTGCACAAATGTCAGCAGCAGCAGGTGATGAATTTACGGTATGCCTGGTCGAAAAAGGTTCTGAAATAGGTGCGCACATTCTCTCAGGTGCCGTGGTCGAACCGAGAGCACTGGATGAGTTATTTCCTGACTGGCAGCAAATGGGAGCGCCACTTAACAACCCTGTCACGGAAGATGATATCTATTACCTGATAGATAACCACCTGGGTATCAAGCTCCCGGGTTGGCTAGTCCCCACCGCATTGCACAATCATGGCAACCATGCAGTTAGCCTGGGTAATCTTTGCCGTTGGCTGGGACAGCAAGCGGAGGAACTGGAGATCAATGTTTTCCCGGGATTTGCTGCAAGCGAGGTGTTGTATAACGAAGACGGTTCCATAAAAGGTGTCGCAACGGGTGATATGGGAATCGGCGCAGATGGCGAACAAAAGCCGAACTTTGCTCCCGGTTATGAGTTACATGCCAAATACACCGTATTTGCAGAGGGTTGCCATGGCCATCTCGGTAAACAGCTAATGCAAAAATTTGATCTGTGCAGTGAAGCAGATACGCAACATTACGGTATTGGTTTGAAAGAGATCTGGGACATTGATCCCGACAAACACGTACCTGGCAAGGTCATACATACCATCGGCTGGCCCCTCGGACATTTTCCCGGGGGCACACTTGGCGGTTCTTTTTTGTACCATCTTGAAAACAACCAGGTGTCTGTTGGCCTGATTGTTGACCTTGGTTATAAGAATCCCCACTTAAATCCCTACGATGAATTCCAGCGCTTCAAACACCATAAGTTAATCAGGCATTTCCTGGAGGGTGGTAAGCGGGTTGCCTACGGCGCAAGAGCAGTTGTCAAAGGTGGTCTGCAAGCTCTACCCAAACTGATTATGCCAGGCGGACTGATGGTCGGAGACAACGCAGGATTTCTCAACAACCTTAAGCAGAAAGGTACACACACGGCGATGAAGTCCGGAATGTTAGCCGCTGAATCTGTGTACGACGCGATCAAGCAAGGTACTAGCGGAGAAGAACTAGTTAGCTACTCAACTGCCTTTGAAAATTCCTGGCTGTACGAGGAGTTGTACAAGGCGCGAAACACAACACCCAGCTTGCATAAACTTGGGCTCTTCATGGGTTCCGCTTTCACCTGGATTGATCAATACATATTCAGGGGTAGGTTGCCATTTACCTTGGCAGATTCAAAACCTGATCATGAGCAGTTGAAACTGGCAAGCAAATGTAAAAAACCAGATTACCCGAAGCCGGACGGTAAAATCAGCTTCGACAGACTTTCTTCGGTGTTTATTACCAATACCTTCCATGAAGAAGACCAGCCTTGTCATCTGCAGCTACTAGATTCCAATATCCCGATACACACCAACCTGCCGCTCTATGATGAACCGGCGCAGCGATATTGTCCTGCCGGTGTCTACGAGGTGATTGAGGAAGAGGATGGCAGCAGTAAATTCCAGATCAATGCGCAGAACTGCATTCATTGCAAAACCTGTGACATCAAGGATCCAGCGCAGAATATCAACTGGGTTGTGCCCGAGGGTACCGGCGGTCCAAATTACGGCAATATGTAACAGCCCATTCTTCCCGTGGTATCTTCGGCAAATCAGCATCGCTAGAGAACCCCATGTCAGACTCTCACACCAAAAGCCGAATTCGTAATCTTGCTACCACGCACCTGCCTATCCTCCTCTACTGCATCGTCGGGCTAGGCTTTTTATTTCAAGGTGTAAGATACATTAGCGCCACCGAGTTGATGCCTTACCACCTGGCAGTGATAGAGACACCGTGGGAGGGTCTCGACGCCAGTTACCAAACACTGTTTCTCGGTTTGTTGAAGGGTTTCGGCACAGGTTCGTTCTGTGTGGGCCTGGCGATTATACTCCTGGCGCTCATTCCCTTAAGGAGAGGCAGCAGATGGGCACGCTGGGTGATACCCGTAATCGCTTTGACCTACACCTCCGCGCTCATCTACGTGACCAGTTTTGCTCTTTTACCAGGCGCGACCCCGATCCTGGTTACTACCACGCTACTCGGGTTCGTCATCGCGGCAGTCATCAGTTCCTTTTTCAGTGCTGATTCGGACGCTGGCTGATATGGTCAATCTTACGACGCCATTTATCTTCGTTATCCTCTGAAGGGCTTTATGGAAACCAGATATTTAATCAATTTAAGAAGCACATCATTACTATAATTAATTAGGCGAGGATTCTCGGGTTACATCACTACAACACGGATAGTCATCATGAATATAGAAAATTACAGTATTGGCAGCTATTGCGTGACTCCTTCAAAAGCCAGCAGCATGTTCGAAGACGAGAGTGTGGGAAATAGCCAGGCGACTGGGGGTCTGGTCGTCAGCCGTATTGATGGAGACCAGGTATTTGTTAGGGAATGGCATATCAATGCACACTTCGAAGGAGCAGACGCCTTGGAACAGTTTGAGCGCCACCGGGAGACTCAGGATTTTGAATTTTGGTTCACAGATGAACGGATCCTCCAGGAATCCGTCCTGTTTGATGGTCACGATCCTGTCTTGCATAGACAACTTTGTTTAAAGTTGAGTGCGTTATGACGGAAATCGTGATAGACGATTTTAGCGAACGACATCACCCGTTTGAGGGTTGCTTCAATTTTCGAGACATTGGCGGTTACGGAGGCTTAAACGGACGCAAGGTCCGATGGGGTCGCTACTTTCGTGCCGGGAGACAGGACCGAATGACACAAACCGATCTTGACCGTGTCGCAGAATTTCGTATCAAAACGCAGATTGATCTCAGACGCTCGGACGAGATTCGAGATCAGAGTCGTGGTCCGCTGGAAGGCATGGGCTCTCGCTACGTGTGGCATCCGCTCATCCCGAACGACGGATCCGAGCGACTCAATAATATGGTTGGCGATACAGGCATTTCAGGGGAGCGCTACCTTCGTTACCTGGACTTTGATCCCGCACTGTGGATCGGTATTTTCGATGTGATGGCGGATGCTGATCAGCATCCATTACTTATTCATTGCACGGCTGGCAAGGACCGCACTGGTGTTACGACAGCACTACTATTGTCGATTCTTGGCGTTGCTCGTGATGTCATCGAAGCAGACTATGTACTCACCAACCGAGATTGTGAACGTCACGTGAAATTCATTGTACAAAATCAGGGTTTACCGCTCGGTATGTCGAGAGAAACTCTGCTGCACGTCGCAGGTGTACCGGAAGATGCCATTGGCACATTTCTTGACGGTTTGGAAAGAAGATATGGCGGGCCGTTGAACTATTTGATCAGCATCGGCGTGGACGAGATGCAGCAACGGACTATTCAGGAAGCACTGCTTGAGCCGGTTTCTGTCTAGAACTATCAGATACTGCCCTCCAGTGGCTTATCTCGCATCGCCAAAACGTTCGCGCAGGTTAATGTAGTCTGGGTGGTTTTTCATGGTATCGAATTGGGGCCAGGCGTCCACAAAGCGAAATCCGTGTCCACCGGGTTGCTCGAACATCACACGCAGTTCCTCGATCGCTTCCTTATGGAGTTCTACGCGGGCCAGGTTGTCTGCGTACCACAGGTGGTTGTCTGCCTCGTCCGCTAGATCGCCCTTGTCTTCGATTCGGAACCGGCGCCGGTCTTCCTCCACCCAGTACCGGGTCGCTTCCGCATTGCCGCGTAACGAGTGGTAGATAGACTTCACGCGCGCGTACGGTTGGCTTACGTCGTTGCCCTCCCTCTCCATCGTGGTGAGCACCTCGCCTATGGCGTCCAGTATGGCAACTGCATCCTCCTCCCGACCGAGGTAGCGCAACGCTACCGTTTGAACAAGCTGATCGAAGATTGGAGCCAATGGGCTTGTCCGGGGCTGCGGCACCTTCGCCAGTTCCAACATGCTCTGGTAGTCGCGCTCGAGCCGTGCCGCATTCCTTGCCGTCCACAGGATCCAGTTGTCTTCAGCAAACTGCACGTCACGGAGCAGTTCGCTCGCGCGATGAGCGTTACCCGTACATTCGAGCTCGTACTGGGCAACATGGGTCCGTACCGTAGCCGAGTTCGGCGCCAGCGCCAGGGCAGCCAGGGCGTGCTGGCCAGCGGAGCCGCAGTCGTCGCTCTCGTAGGCTCCCCAGACCAGAAATCCGGCGACATCGATACTGCGTGGATCAAGTTTCTGCGCCTCCAACGCGGTCAGATAGCCGTCCCGGACTCGTCCAACGCGGCGCAATAGCCACGCCTTGAGCATCAGTGAGGAAGCATTAAGCGTGCTCCTCTCCTGCAGAGCCTCCAACATCTGTAACGCTTGCTCATACTCAAACAGCCCTCGGTAAAGGTAGACCACCTGAGCCAGTTGGACCTCCTCCAGGTCAGGCTGAAGCGTTTGAGCCCTGGCACGCGACACGAGCGCGGCCTCGCTCATCTCCGCATCGTCCGTAATCTGAGCCAGGCGTGAACGTTCTATGGAAAGCTGTGCCCAGGCCAGCGCGAATTCCGGGTCCTGCTGCACGGCTTGTTCGAAGGCTTCTACTATCATCTGTGAATTCACTGCATTGAATCCCCCGCGGTCGCGTAGCTCAAGGCCACGCAGGTAGGCATTGTAGGCCGCGGTGTTCTGCGTCGGCACCTGGCCCATCAGCGCACGATCCGAATCGCTTAAGGTCGTTTCCAGTCCACCTGCGATAGCCGCCGCCAGTTCCGCCTGGACATCAAACAGGTTTGCCGCAGTCAGCTCGCGATCATAAGTGTCCGCCCAGATGTGCTCGTCGGCGGACGCATCGATGAGCTGGGCGTTAATGCGGACACGGTTACCCCGCGCCTGGACGCCACCCTCGAGGATGTAACCGGCCCCCAGTTCGTCGCCGATCTGGCGCATGTTCTTTGTGGTTTGTGCATATTCCATTACCGAAGTTCGGGAAATGACCCTAAAAGCATCGAGCTTGGCCAGCCGGGTGAGCAGATCATCGTGCAGGCCACTGGCCAGGAACCCGCCATCGTCGGAGCCGGTCGCCTTGAACGGCAGCACGGCAACGATCGGTGTGGTATCGGCCATCACATCTGATTCAGCAACTGGTGGCTCTTCGATCTTTGATGTGGATTGGCTATAGAGCAGCAGCCCGATGCCCAGTATCGCCAGGATCACCAGGCCGAAACCTGCGCCTATCAATCTACTGTTATTGTTTGCTTGCTCAACGGGTGATGCTGTCGGGGCATCACTGAGGGGCGCGCCAATACCCGAGAACAGCTTCGTGTGGTAGTCCTGTTCGTTGAGTTCATATCTCAGGATCGCCTGGGTGAGCCCAAGGGTTAAACTCAAGCCATCGCTGAGTTGCGTTTCCGTCAGGTGCACGGAAACCAGGTGAATGTCATGATCCAGGGCGAAGTTGATTTCATCACGACATTTTCTGGATTGAATGGAATCCGGAGTGACAAAGTAGAGAAGGTGGCTAGCCCCTTTGATCGCCTGGGCTAACTCCTCGGTCCACTCCTCTCCCGGCGCAATACCCTCGTCATACCAGATATGGCAGCCATGCTCCTTCAGCCACACTAGTTCAGGATAAACAATGCCAGCATCCGCATGCGCATAGCAGATAAAAATATAGGGGTCATCGCCTTTATAAGCCGGGAAAGGTCGATCCATTGATATCTGTACCTGTTAAAGGTGGATCAAGGGTGCGCGTAAAGTGATATCTAATCAAGTCCAGCAAGAGCCTGAAAAATGCCGCAGTTGGCCGGTAGTTCGCGTTGCTTTGTCAGACGTCCGATTACTTAATCGAACAACCTATACACCCAACTATCGCGATCTAATCGAAAGAGCGGATTTCGTGATCTGAAACCTTCTAATTTTCATGTCCGGTTCAGAGAAAAAGCGGCGAAAACTAGCTGACAAGAACAGTCTTCACTTTTAGCTCTAACCGGCCAATTGCGGACATACCCACCCGGTCATCCGTCGATTGAGAAATGGGCACCGATGGCCCAGTGACCAGGAAATACGAGCCTAGGAAGTACAAGCCCTGTGTGCCATGATGGGTGTGTTTAACCGGGTGCACGCTATGGACCGGCTCAAAGTCATCGCGAACCACGTTGCCGCGGGTACAGAGACAGTTTCGTCGGTCTATGTGCCTCCCCTCCAACTAACAGAAGGGCAGCCGCCGCCCATCGCTGCGAACGGAGGTTTATCCTACATGTCGCTCGATCAGGACGGCGATGCGGGAACTGCTGCGGCGACGGAGGCGGCGCTCATCCAGATTGCCGAGGGGGAGGGGCAGGCGGTTATCGACAGGCTCGACAACGCTCCCCCCGGCCCCATCGAAACCAAGTGGGGCGTCGGGTTTCGTCGCTACGCAGAGTGCCTGGAACACATTCGGGCGAACGACATCGAAGCCCCTGAAGGCGGCCTGGCGCTTCCGCTGCGCTACACCGTCCACGAGGAGCC
>JAPUGI010000283.1 GCA_027292925.1 Gammaproteobacteria bacterium | reverse complement strand
GATCGGACATTTCTCCAGTCTGCCTCCAATTCTTCGGCAACGATCATAGGTAACGAAGAAAATACACCCTGCCCCATTTCAGCCTGCGCCACGCGGATGGTGATGGTGTCATCAGGATCAATCGTCAACCAGGCATTAATTTCTGCTCCCGAATCCGCGTAAGGTTCGAAGGGCCGCATCTTCGAAAAAGTAGGCAGATGAAATGCCATCATTAACCCACCGGCAGCCGACGCACTGGATTTAATAAAGGTGCGGCGTTTCATTACCCACCGCCTCTTTTTTGTGCTGCCCGATGAATCGCCCTACGGATTCTCTGGTAAGTTCCACAGCGACAGATATTTGTCATCGCCTTGTTTATCTCTTCGTTAGTCGGGTAGGTTTTTTCATTAAGCAAGGCAACCGCAGCCATAATCTGACCGGACTGGCAATATCCACATTGGGGAACGTCCTCTTCAATCCACGCTTTCTGAATCGGGTGGCTGCTGTCCTCGGACAATCCTTCGATGGTGAGGATTTCGAATTTCGCAGCCTGGGATACTGGTGTTGTACAGGACCTGGTGGCATGTCCGTTCATTAAAACAGTGCAAGCTCCGCACTGGGAGATACCGCAACCATATTTCGTCCCGGTAAGGTTCAGGTTATCGCGTAAGACCCAGAGTAACGGCGTTCCAGGATCCACATCCACTTCCACATCTTCACCATTGATCTGTAAACTGATCATGGTCCTCCTAAATGGTTTGTTTTATGATCAAGCAGCAGGTCTTGAGTCCGCAATAAGGGATACCCGTTCACCGTATCGACTGTGTGGATAGTAGTCCCAGACTGCATGATGTTGCGTACACCTGTTATCCCAAAAAGTTAGCGTATTGGGTTTCCACTGAACCCGGGCGATAAGTTTCGGTGTGGATGCGATGTGTCGGTACAACATATCCAAGATGGCGCGACTTTCGAAAGGTTTTAAGCCCTTGATGTGCGATGTAAACCCCGAATTTACAAACAGGACTTTACGATTTGTTTCGGGGTGAGTCACAATCACCGGATGTTCATTTCTGGGATAGCCACCTTCAGGAGGTGTGGATTTATAGCTGCCGACATAGGGTATTGCACCGTCATGAACCGCAACCAGACCTCCAAGCATTTTTTTTATACCGTCTGACAATAGTTCGTAGGCAAGATACATATCAGCAAACAGCGTATCACCACCGCCACCTTCAGGTGTTTCTGTTATGTATAGCATTGAACCCATGGGCGGGAATTCGTCACAGGTAACATCAGTGTGCCAACCATCACCTGCAGTGTAGGTTGAATTTGCCGTCGTCTTTACCCGCAAAATTTCTGGATGATCGATGCGTTCTTTATACATGGGATGGACATGCAGTTTGCCAAATCGCCGGCCAAAAGCCTTGTGCTGTTCCCGGTCCAGTTCCTGGTCTCGAAACACAAGCACACTCCAGTCCAGGAATGCTTGATGGACGGCTGAAAATTCTTCATTTCCAAGTGGCAGGGACAAATCCACGCCCTGGACTTCAGCACCTATGTGCGGCGTGATTGGGACGATTTCCATGAATGCGCTCTATTTTGCCTGCTATTTTGATCATACCGCAGTTCGGTCACAATTGTGCGGCGTTTGTAC
Source organism: Gammaproteobacteria bacterium (assembly GCA_027292925.1). Lineage (GTDB taxonomy): Bacteria > Pseudomonadota > Gammaproteobacteria > Pseudomonadales > Azotimanducaceae. Next base: position 6,731 of record JAPUGI010000283.1, on the reverse strand, counting down.
AAGACTCATGTACCCGCTAATCAAGTTTTAGCCGTCTGCCATCAACATGGACAGGACTGTCCACCCCCAGCAGTCCTGCCAGTGTAGTGGCAATGTCCACACTGTGTGCTGTCGCATCTGAAACACCCGGTTTAATTCCTTTGCCATAAAAAATGAGTGGAATATTTCGATCATAGTCATACGGGCTGCCATGGCCAGTTCCTTTTTCCATAGTGAGACAGGTTGGATAAACCTGTACAAACAAATCGCCACTCTTATTCTTTACATAGGAATTTCGGTAAAGCCTTGCAAGATCATCATTGCCTTCCTTGATTTCCTTGATTGTCCAGGCATGTTTCACTGACCTCTGGTTTTCGAGCCACGATTTCAGGCCCATAACAACCTCGTTGGTATCAATGCCATGTTTTTCGGCATACAAAGCGTTGACGCTAATCCCGGCATCGCCATATTTCACCAGGTTGGCAGGATTGCCGAATGGGAAAGTAAAATTCTTGTACAAGTACCAATACGATCGAACAATAAAACGGTAAACACTAGTTCGGCCGGATTCAACCGGGCAATGCAGCCTGTTATTTTCCAGACTCCACTCCGGCAGTTCCGCCACGCCATGATCAGAGGACAAAGCAACAACGTAGTTGTCCACTCCAACTGTTTCATCAAGAAAAGAAAGTAATTCCCCTAATTTTTCATCCACATTGTTCAAGGTATCTTCAGATTCTGCGCTCCAGGGTCCGTACCGATGGCCGACCGTATCCGTAGCGGAAAGAGCAATAGCCAGCAGATCCGTACTTTCACGCTGGCCAAGTCTTTCTAACTTAATTATTTTACGAGCAACTTCCAGGGAAGCACTGTCAAGAAACGGCGTTACATACATCTGCCTGCCAGTTTGTTCCAAATCCCCTGTTCGGAGCGGATGGCCGCTTACACTCCTGAATTTATTGTCCTCTCCAGGATAGTCATCTTTTCGTAGTGTTCCGGCAGGGTGTTCCCAGTATTCAGGAAGTGTTGAAACATAACCATTTTGTAAAGGCGCAGTGCCGTTGAATTCGACAATATAATCGGGCAGGTGATCGCCGTAGTAGCGACTGCTTGTAAAAAGTCCCTGGGAGGGATCAAACCAGAACACACCATCGGCACCATGACCCGCCAGGGGAATGACAGCGCGATCTTTTCCGCCTACGGAGAAGACCCGTGTACTTTCATCAGCGGCTTTTAACCAGTCTCCTAAAGTCGTCACAAGGAGATTTCTTGGGGAAAGGTTTGCTTCTCCTCCGAAAACCCGGTTAGCAGCGTCGTCATCCTCCATGCAATAACGACGCTCCCAGGATTGCCTGTGGACATATACATTACCTGGAATCCCCGCTTTCGCCGGCTTGGTTCCCGTTAGCATTACCGCATGTCCCGGACAGGTAGTAGTAACCGCGTGGTTCAGTTGGGCTGCAGAAAACACTTTCCCCTGACTGACCAATCTGCCGAGACCCCCGGGAAAGTCAGCATGCAAACGATCCCTGCGTAACTGATCCACTGCGATCATCACCACGAGGGCAGGTTTATCGGAAGGCTGTCCGAGGGTAGAAGCGTTGAAAAAAATGATAGAAATCAATAGTAGTTTTTTCACGTCTACTTTCACGATTACTTCCCGTTACTTCAGTCTCAAGCTCAAGGGAACCTCTTATCAACTACTCCAGAAAGTCCTTGAAAAGTAATATTACCTCTGGCAGGTTACATTCTATCTCATCAATAGGTTGAACAGGCGCACTATGTCTAGTCCAGTAAAGTCTGAAACACCATTGTCAATTAGAACCCAATCAAAAGAGGAACTTGCAGCCATCGTTCAGCAGATGAATCCGGAACTGGAGTATCTTCTCGACTTGAACCTGAGCGCGACTACCTGCCGGACATTACTGGTAAAAAAGGATGGTGTCGAATGTGCGCTCAAGGTGCGCAACGTTTCCCGCAATATCTGGGACGATACTTATTTTTACTACGAAATTCATGCGCTGCACAGGGTGGCGGAACGAAAACTCACTGGTGTCACACAACTCATGGGCGAGTACAAGAATGATCGCTTCCATGCAATTCTCAAGTCTTTCGCGGTAGGTACGCCATGCAACAAACTGGATTTGGATGAACTGCTGCATAATAGCGAATTCATCAAAAAATTGGATGCGCTATACCTTAAGCTCCATCTTGCAGGCATAGCAAAGATAAACTTTCTTCCCAGGAAGATCGTGATTTCAGACGACGGAGAACTGACGTTGGTTGACCTGAGCACCTGCATCGTTAACACGACATCCGGCATTCAACTCTTTGCCCAGGAAATGCGAAGGGATTCGCGTTTTATTACCCAGCTGGAGCGCCACGCTACTCACCAGCCAGGGACTCGATTCTTTTAATTGATGCAACGAAAACCGTTTCTACGGGTACATCGTGAAAGCCTTTTCTGGATCCGGTTTCAACCATTTCAATAGCATCGACGACTTCCATACCGGAAATCACTTCGCCGAATACGGCATAACCAAAAGACTTACAGGTTTGTGGCTTTAACAATCCTTTTGAACGTGCGTCGCGCAGGGCTTGCTCGTCCTGTCTTGAACAACTCGCCTTGTTATGGTCCAGATAGGCATTATCGACGATTTTGATAAAAAACTGTCTGTCAGCGCTGTCAATGGTATTCATTCGCGCCATTGCCAGTGTTCCCCTGACATTTTTGAGCCCATTATCGGCCTCGTTGCGTAAAGGCTCTCCTATGTCAGCACTACTCAGGTCCTCATAGTAGCCACCTGTTTGGATCATAAAGTCCGCAATAACCCGATGAAATATATTCTTATCATATGCCCCCGCGTCAACATAGGATAAGAAATTAGCCACCGTGATTGGGGACTTATCGGCATACAGCAGAACACCAATATCACCTCTACTGGTTTTAATAATCACGGTCGGGTTTTCGGCCATGGAAACGGGAGGGGAAAAAGCAACTAACAACATTATTAATGTGCGCACGAAAATCCTCACGCTATCTCGGGAAATGTTTATCAAGGACTACAGGTAATGGTTTTCCGCCCAAAGTGTAAACTCACCGGCATCAAAAAACTGACCATGTCCATCGCACTTTTCAAATTGCAGCTGTATACCATCGATATCAAAAAAGCGCCGCATGGTTTCACCACACCGTGGGCAGGATATGGTATCCAAAGCATCCAATTTACGCCCGACCTCAGTATCACCGGTATCAATAAATTCTGCTATCCACTTTTTTGATAATGTTTCTGCTTCACCACTATCAAACCAGATCCCCTTGCAGGCTGAACACCGGTCAATGACAACATCTTCACAAGTGACCTCTTCCATCTTTGCATCACATTTTGGACAAAGCATACGATTACCCCCGCGTGATACTAGATCTTTATAGACTCTTAGTAAAAGACTAGGATTCAGCCATTCAACTTAGATGTTAAGCGCTCATGTCAGACGAGTTAGAAGGGTTTCGAAACGAAACAAGGGAATGGCTGGAAAACAACTGTCCGGAAGGAGCCAGGGAACCGGGTTTCATTCCCTGGGGTAGCAGCAAAATCGAATTGTCGCCCGATACCCGGCTCTGGTTAGAACGGATGGCGGACAAGGGTTGGACTGTTCCCACCTGGCCAGAAAAATACGGGGGCGCCGGGCTCTCAAAGTCTGAATACCTGGTGGTTCAGGAGGAAATGCAAAGGATTGGAGCCAGACCACCACTGACTGGCAGGGGGGTCAACTATATAGGTCCTACAATTCTGGAGTTTGGTACTGACCAGCAGAAAGTAAAGTGGCTGCCGAGGTTTGCGCGGGGAGATGGAGGCTGGTGCATGGGCTACAGCGAACCCGCGGCCGGTAGTGACCTTGCCAACCTGCAAATGAAAGCAGTTGATGAAGGTGATGTTTATCGACTCAACGGGATGAAAATCTGGACCTCAGACGGTGTTTACGGCGACTGGATATTTTGCCTGGTCAGGACCGATCCCGACAAACCGAAACATGAAGGAATCAGCCTGGTTCTCGTGAACATGGATCAACCCGGGGTTCGCGTGCAGCCAATCAGACTCGTCAGCGGTAATTCGCCTTTCTGTGAAACTTTTTTCGAGGATGCATTTGCGCATAAGGATGACTTGATCGGTGAAGTGAATCATGGCTGGAGCGTGGGTAAAAGATTGCTGCAATACGAGCGCTCAGTACATGGTGGCGTCAATACCAGCGGTGCGCAGGTAAAACAAGAGGGCCCGTCTCTGGTGAACATCGCCCGTCAATACATGGGTGTCCACAATAATCAGATCGCCGATGGTGCTTTTCGTGACCGATTACTGAGGTTGGAAATGAATAGTCATTCCTATCGGCTGACTCAACGGCGAGTGATCGCTGAAACGCAAGCCAGTGCACCGGCGCTGGCCACATCAATCCTGAAGGTGAAAGGCGCCGAATTCACCAAAGAACGTGCGGAGGTACAACAACACGCCATGGGCATGCGAGGATTTGCGTGGGAAGATGACAGTTTTACCCCGGACGAAAATGAGACCAACAAGAACTGGCTCACGACTCGCGCCGTCTCCATTTATGGCGGAACCAGCGAAATTCAGAAGAATATTATCGCCAAACGAGTCCTGGGGCTACCCGATTGATACCTAACATCTTGAATTAATTAGGTTTTCCTTGTGGTTTGAGCCGGCCAGCCCTGTATGAGCATTCCCGAGCCTAATTATGGCGCCAGACCGAGTGAAATGCGCGTTGAAACCCGCTGTAAGCCCCATTGGTATCTATTTGGCACCCCATCGGGTAACCTAACGCCACTCCGAGAAAATGGAGAAAGTCTGGAAGATTGCTGCATATCTGCAGTCTTTGCGGATACAAAATAGAGATAACTCATATAGGGGGTATTTACGATGGTAGTACATCGAACCAAGGCATTGGCCATCGCCATTGCTGCTGCCACTTTGCTGGCACCCGGAATAGCACCAGTCGCTCTAGGTGAAGACACAATGGAAGAGGTTGTGGTCACCGGCAGTCGGCGGGCTCCTCGTTCCGTCGGAGATTCAATGGCACCAATCGATGTTATCGGTGGTGACGACTTCGAGAACCAGGGGGCAACGGATTTGAGCGATATGCTCAGGACACTGGTGCCTTCATACAATGTAAACACACAACCCATCAGTGATGCGGCGACGCTGGTACGTCCTGCAAACCTGCGTGGATTGCCACCGGACAACACGCTTGTACTGGTTAACGGCAAACGCCGTCATCGTGGTGCTGTTATATCGTTCCTCGGTGGTGGTATATCGGACGGTGCACAAGGCGCTGACATCTCCACGATACCAGCCATTGCACTCAAGCAGGTGGAAGTATTGCGTGATGGTGCATCCGCCCAGTATGGTTCAGATGCCATCGCCGGTGTCATCAACTTTATCCTGAAAGATAACGCTGAAGGCCTGTCTATCGAAGGGCGTTGGGGGACAACTTTCGACGGAGACGGTGATTCCTACAAGATCGCCGCTAACATCGGCCTGCCTTTAGGACCGGATGGATTTGCCAATTTCAGTTTCGAGACGACTGAATCTGACCCGACCAGCCGAAGCACACAACGCGCAGATGCGGCACAGCTAATTGCGCTGGGCAATACGGCGATTCGTGACCCGGCTCAAATCTGGGGTTCACCCGATATCTCGGATGACTACAAGTTTTTCGCCAATATCGGCCTTGACCTCGGCGACAACAGCCATGCTTACATGCACGGTAACTATGCGGAACGTAAAGTGCTCGGTGGATTCTTTTTCCGTAATCCGACCAATCGCGGTGGCGTATTCTCCGTTGACAGTGGCGTAACCCGCCTGGTTGGAGACCTGACACCGGGTCCCCTTGGCCAGGTAAATGTTGGACTCGGCGATGGTGACGGAATTTCCTGCCCGGTCGTTAATGTACGAGTTGATGGAACCAGCGACACAACTGTTGCCATCGATGAAGCCGCACTAGCCGCCATCATTGCGGACCCGAACTGTTTCGTCTTTAACGAGAGGTTCCCAGGGGGCTTTACCCCCAACTTTGGCGGCAGGGTCATCGACTTTAGCCTGGTCGGTGGTGTTCGCGGCGAACTCGATAACGGACTGCAATGGGATGTTAGCCTGGGGGTTGGTAGTAGCGACGTTCAGTACCTGATTGTGAACACAATCAACTCTTCGCTCGGACCCAACACACCAACTGAATTCCGTCCCGGCGATTACACCCAGCTTGAAAAGAATCTCAACCTTGATTTCTCCTATCCGATGGATATGGGACTCTATTCTCCCCTCAATGTCGGCTTTGGATTCGAATATCGAGAGGAGCAATTCGAGGTGACTTCTGTTGATGAAAATAGCTATGTAATAGGCCCGTTGTTTGATCAGGGCTTCGGCATTGGCTCCAACGGATTTGGCGGTTTCGGTCCCGAGGTATCGGGGACGTTCGATCGTGGTAATTATGCACTGTACCTTGACCTTGAAGCAGACGTCACTGAACAACTGTTACTGGGCGTCGCGGTACGCTACGAGGATTTTGACGATTTCGGAGATACACTCAACGGCAAGATCTCGGCTCGATATGCGTTTACTGATACTTTCGCTGCCCGCTTTACGGCAAGCACAGGATTTCGTGCACCGACCCCGGGCCAGTCCAATATCGCCAACATATCAACCGTAGCTGGTGATGCTGGCATCCTGGTTCAACGAGGTACC
>JAPUGI010000282.1 GCA_027292925.1 Gammaproteobacteria bacterium | reverse complement strand
CTTCGGGTACATGGCGGTAAGTCTCGTCTACTTAGACACACTGATGTCCTGTTCAGCGAGCAGTACCTCGAGCGAACTCAAAGATGCCGACCTGACCTCGGCGGGGATCTCCCCCAGCTTGATTCGCATTTCGGTAGGCTACACCGGATCGTTGGAGCAGCGACTCGAACAACTGCAAAGCGCGCTCAAGGACGTCGGGCTTATCTAGCAAGTAGGCTTAAAACTCAAGAACATTCAGCTTATCACTTGAGATATCGCCCCCCAACCCCTCCGGACTTTGACTGGCTGCCACTTGCGATTCCGCCGCATTCCTGAATTTCAGGAAACAATCCGACCAAAACCCTATAACGGGTCAATCCCGATACTCCACCACTTTCCCAATCCGCACTTTTATCCGTACTATCTACACCAAGATTACGTCTGGAATAGGTAATCTAGTAAAAATCGGTTATGTCAAATGGGGTAAACGGCAATCGCAAGCTATGCGAAACGCGTTTTTCAGCCATCCGCTGAAAGCAAACTCCTATCCCTTTGAAACCCGTGTAACCAAATTGAACACGTTTGCATGAATCATTAAAGCTGTTCGATCACAAAATATCTTTCAAAAGAAACCAAACAAATCAATCGCAATAAAGCAGGAAGTGATCACCATGAGCATTCTGGAAAATATTTTAAAGGTAGTGAACAACGTCCCGATTCTCGGTAGCGGCCTCAATAGATATTTAACGAACCAGGCATGTAACAAAACCGACCCCAGACCCCGCGCTTTCAGCCTTTGGTCACATGTTAAGAAACCGACGCCGTTGGAGGAACAGGGACCGGTCGGCGAATATACCACCTGGCCCATGTTGGCTGATCGCACATATTCTGCCCGCCATCTCCCACCTGCAACACAGAGCTACATTGATGGACTGCCAGCGGACGCACCTTATAGCAATGATTCCGATACGCCATCGCTGGGTGACGTGACCGCCTTGTTCCAGCGCGGTACCACCATGACTGAGGATAGATCGTCGATCCTGTTCATGTTCTTTGCACAGTGGTTTACCGATAGCATCCTGAGAGTCGATCCAACGGATCGACGGAAAAATACGTCAACTCATAATATTGACCTGAACCAGATATACGGGCGATCTGAAGAGTCGGCCAGACTGCTGCGTTCCAATCAGGGCGGGAAATTGACCAGCCAGATGATCAACGGAGAAGAATATCTGGATTATCTGGGTGAAATCGTGGATGGCACATGGCGCGTGAAGGAAAGGTATACCGAAACTGAAGAACACCCAGGTCTTCCGTACGCAAAGCCTGAGATGATCGAAACACTTTTCGGGAAATGGCCTGTCGAGCGGCGGGAAAAGCTTTATGCAACCGGGCTGGAGAGAGGCAATTCTTCGGTCGGGTATGTGGTCATCAGCACCCTTTTCATGCGCGAACACAATCGGATCTGTGATGAATTGGCCGAGAGAAATCCGTCATGGCGTGAGGATGACGAACGTCTGTTTCAAACAGCACGCATGATCAACACGGGGATCCTCCTCAAGCTGGTCGTGGAAGATTATATCAATCACATTGTTGGCGCGAAGGTGTTCTCTTTTGATACTGGATTCGCTGAGAAGAAGGACTGGTACCGGACACCCTGGATCGCGCTGGAATTTGATCTGCTGTATCGTTGGCATGGCCTGATTCCTGACAAAATCGTCGTAAACGGCACGGATTACGATCACAAACAGTATCGGGTAAACAATGCCTTGTTGGAAACCGTAGGCCTGGCCGCAATAGTTGATGCATCGTCAACGCAGCCTGCTGGGAAAATATCTCTCCAGAATGTGCCGAAGTTTATGCTCGGTGCGGAGTACGCCAACATCAAGATGGGGCGGGATTTCCGTCTGCGTAGCTTCAACGAATACAGAACCCGGTTTAAAGAAGATGTTTTGACCTCATTTGATCAACTCACTGATGACCGGGAACTGCGAAATAAGTTGAAGGATCTGTATGGTGACATTGATAATGTTGAGTTTGTCATCGGGTTGTTTGCCGAGAAACCGAGTGGCAACAAGCTGTTTGGCGAATTAATGACTACCATGGTTGCCTATGATGCCTTCACCCAGATCTATACCAACCCGTTGCTGTCACAAAATGTCTATCATGCGAAAACACTCACGTCCTATGGGCTCGATGTCATTGACGCCACCAACACCGTCGAGGATCTTGCAAATAGAAATATTGACGGTACGGTGAGAGCTGGTTTTGGTCTGTGACTATGTTGGTATCTACCAATCAGATGACCGCTTCTGGCCGATAAGGCTCCAAAACAGGGCTGATATGAAGGTCAGTTTTTTGTTGCAGTGCGGGATAAACCTACACTCCCTTTCTTTGTCTCGATCGAGCCTTCCTCCAAACCAAGATCAGGCGATCTGCATGCCATCGGCTTTGGCATGACCACACGCAGTGGTGCCCTCAACTTCGATAATCCGATTCACTCTATGCTGATCAAGACAGCATAGAGGTGAAACAGTTTGCCTGGCTGCCTGTGCTGGGAGTCGATATCATCGATAGCCTGCAACCTTTTTCAACATTCAAATTGAGTCGTCGAGGCTCGAGTTCTCTACTCCCTTGCTAGTGGCGCCCTCAGAAATCGCAGATAATGTCTGTATGAGTGATCACAACAACGAACAGGTCGCAAAGCTGTACCGCGATGTTCCCACCGAACAACGCGACATGTTGCTGCAGTTTCGAGCGGATCACCCGCTCAGGAAGCGAGTTCATCGTGGGGTGGAATGGCATTATATCGACACGAAACATGGTGAATCGGTTTTGCTTTTGCTAACCGGCGCGCTTGGTGCGGCAGAATCCAGTTGGGACACAATTCTTCGTTTCGAGCCCAGGATTCGTGTGATTTCACCTGCTTATCCTGCAGTTTCCACGATGGCCGAGCTCATCGACGGAATCGTGATGATCCTGGAGCAGGAGAAAATTGACAACGTACACGTGTTGGGTGGCTCCTATGGTGGATACGTCGCTCAGGTTTTCGTGCGTCGTCATCCCCACAAGGTGAAGAGTCTGGTCATATCCCATGCGGGCATTCCCGATGTAAAACGTGGCGTGAGAATTTCGAAAACATTGCGGTGGTTGCCTTTGTTGCCAATGAAATTACTCAGAATGCTGTTCGAGAGAAGTATGTCTGGTTTATTACCTGAGGAGGGTCCAGACACGCAACTTCATATCGCTTTCTTCAAGGAATTCATCCGGTATCAACTCACCAAGGATCGGCTCATCAGCAGTTTTCGACGGATCGTGGATTTCGATTCCAACTATGTATTCAGCGCGGACGATCTGCGCGGGTGGGACGGGGTGGTACTGCTCGTGAT